>NZ_CDROCK010000035.1:0-79221 GCF_977020205.1 Pseudomonas sp. AIG
GACCGCTCGGTTCGTAGCCGAGTACTCTATCCAGCTGAGCTACGAGTGCATTTGTGTTTTTAGACCAGATCACATCTGGTTGAAGCCAAGTCATTTACATTGCTGTAACTGACTCTTAAATGGTGCACTCGACAGGATTCGAACCTGTGACCGCTCGGTTCGTAGCCGAGTACTCTATCCAGCTGAGCTACGAGTGCATTTGTTGCGCCGCATTATAGCCCGTCTAATCTCTATTCCAACCACTTTTTCTATTAATTTCAACAACTTACAGAAAAAGCCAGATTACGACGTACTAAGCAAATAATGGCGGAGAACGGGGGATTCGAACCCCCGACACCCTTATGAGGTGTACTCCCTTAGCAGGGGAGCGCCTTCGGCCACTCGGCCAGCTCTCCGCAACACGGGGCGTATCTTAACCAACCTTTTCCCCGTTTGCAAACATAAAAATCGATAAAAATTAATGGCTTGGTTCTTCGTCCTTCTCTTTCTTTATACGCAGGTAAATTTCCTCACGGTGCACGGCAACCTCTTTCGGGGCGTTGACGCCGATACGCACTTGGTTTCCTTTAACGCCGAGCACGGTCACGGTGATTTCGCCATCACCGATAATCAGGCTTTCTGCGCACCGACGAGTCAGAATCAGCATACCTTTCTCCTCACGCAATTCAGTTCAGGGACAACAGTCTGCAAAAAAAAGGCACCCGACCTACAACCGGAGCGATCGTAGCCCTACATGCCTGAGTATTGACCAGCGCGAGCAAAAGAACAGTTCAGGGCTCGCGCCATTCAAAAAATAAAGGGCGCGGTCAGACCGCGCCCTTCAAGAAATGGAATTACTCGCCTTGACGGGCAGGAGCATCCAGTTCGAAAGCCGTGTGCAGGGCGCGCACGGCCAGTTCCAGATACTTCTCTTCAATCACCACGGAAACCTTGATTTCCGAGGTCGAGATCATCTGGATGTTGATGCTTTCTTTTGCCAGGGATTCGAACATGCGACTGGCCACGCCTGCGTGGGAACGCATGCCGACGCCGACGATCGAGACCTTGGCAATCTTGGTGTCGCCAACCACTTCACGGGCACCGATCTCACGAGCGGTGTTTTCCAGCACGGTCTGTGCGGCCTGGTAGTCGTTGCGGTGCACGGTGAAAGTGAAGTCGGTGGTGTTATCGTGCGCAACGTTCTGCACGATCATGTCGACTTCGATGTTCGCGGCACTGATCGGGCCGAGAATCTTGAACGCCACGCCCGGGGTGTCTGGCACGCCACGGATAGTCAGCTTGGCTTCATCGCGGTTGAAAGCGATGCCGGAAATGATCGGCTGTTCCATGGTTTCCTCTTCATCAATAGTAATGAGGGTGCCCGGACCCTCCTTGAAGCTGTGCAGTACGCGCAGCGGAACGTTGTACTTGCCGGCGAATTCCACCGCACGGATCTGCAACACCTTGGAACCGAGGCTGGCCATTTCCAGCATCTCTTCGAAGGTGATCTTGTCCAGACGCTGAGCGACCGGCACAACGCGCGGGTCAGTGGTGTAAACGCCATCAACGTCGGTGTAGATCTGGCACTCATCAGCCTTCAATGCAGCCGCCAGTGCCACGCCCGTGGTGTCGGAACCGCCACGACCGAGGGTGGTAATGTTGCCGTGCTCGTCGACGCCCTGGAAACCGGCGACAACCACCACGCGCCCTGCTTTCAGATCACCGCGAATCTTCTGGTCATCAATCTGCAAGATACGCGCTTTATTGTGCGCACTGTCGGTCAGGATCCGCACCTGATTACCGGTGTACGACACCGCCGGCACACCGCGCTTGATCAGCGCCATGGCCAACAGGGCAATCGTCACCTGCTCACCGGTGGAAACGATCACGTCCAGTTCCCGCGGAACCGGTTGCGTGTCGCCACTGATTTGCTTGGCCAGATCGATCAGACGGTTGGTTTCGCCGCTCATTGCAGACAGCACAACCACCAGGTCATCGCCGGCATCGCGGAATTTCTTAACCTTGTCGGCGACCTGCTCGATTCTCTCGACAGTACCGACCGAGGTGCCTCCAAATTTCTGTACGATCAAAGCCATTTCAAAGCCGCCTCTGCCCATGAAGGGCGCCCAATAATCACTCGAACAGCCGCCCGGCCCGCCACTAGACTGCGGGCCGGACGGACTGCCTTATAAACCCTGCTCGACGAATGGAACGGTCAGCGCCAGTGCGCCATCCAGTGCGCCAGCATCAACACCGCCGCCCTGCGCCATGTCCGGACGACCACCGCCCTTCCCGCCCACTGCCGCAGCAGCCTGCTTCATCAAATCACCGGCTTTGAGTTGGCCAGTCAGGTCTTTGGTTACACCTGCAACCAGAACGACCTTTTCCTCATGGACACTGCCGAGCAGGATCACTGCGCGGCCGAGTTTGTTCTTCAACTGATCAACCAGCGCCAGCAGCGCCTTGGCGTCCTGACCATCCAGACGTGCGGCCAGAACCTTCACGCCCTTGACGTCCAGAGCCGAGGACGACAGATCGTCGCCCGCAGCGCTGGCCGCCTTGGCTTGCAACTGCTCCAGCTGCTTCTCCAGTTGGCGATTGCGCTCCAGCACAGCCGACAGCTTGTCGATCAGGTTGTCGCGACTGCCCTTGACCAGGCTGGCCGCTTCCTTGAGTTGTTCTTCTGCAGCGTTCAAGTAGGCCAGCGCCGCAGCACCGGTAACTGCCTCGATACGACGCACGCCCGATGCCACACCGCCTTCGCTGATGATTTTCAGCAGGCCAATGTCACCGGTGCGGTTGGCATGGATACCGCCGCACAGTTCGACGGAGAAATCACCGCCCATGCTCAGCACGCGCACGTTGTCGCCGTACTTCTCGCCGAACAGCGCCATGGCGCCTTTGTTCTTCGCGGTTTCGATGTCGGTTTCTTCGGTTTCAACCGCAGAGTTCTTGCGGATCTCGGCGTTGACGATGTCTTCCAGCGCTTTGATCTGTTCAGGTTTGATCGCTTCAAAGTGGCTGAAGTCGAAACGCAGGCGCTGGCTATCCACCAACGAACCTTTCTGCTGAACGTGCTCGCCCAGCACCTGACGCAAAGCAGCGTGCAGCAAGTGCGTGGCCGAGTGGTTCAACGACGTCGCGTGACGCACTTCGGCGTCGACGTGGGTTTCCACTGGCGCGCCGATGGTCAGGCTGCCCGAATCCAGCACGCCGTGGTGCAGGAAGGCGCCGCCGGTCTTGGTGGTGTCACGTACGTCGAAACGCGCGCTGCCGGCCTGCAGATAACCGCAGTCGCCGATCTGGCCGCCGGATTCAGCGTAGAACGGCGTCTGGTTCAGAACGATCACCGCCTCTTCGCCTTCATTCAAGACGTCGACCGACTGGCCATCTTTATAGATAGCGACGATTTTTGCCGAACCGCGGGTGTCGGTGTAGCCGGTGAACTCGGTGGCCACATCAACCTTGACCAAGGTGTTGTAGTCCAGACCGAACGAGCTGGCCGAACGCGCACGAACACGTTGGGCTTCCATCTCACGCTCAAAACCGGCTTCGTCGACCGTCAGGCTGCGTTCGCGCGCGATATCAGCGGTCAGGTCCATCGGGAAACCGTAGGTGTCGTAGAGTTTGAAGACTACGTCGCCCGGCACCACGGTGCCTTTGAGCTCCAGCAGATCCTGCTCGAGGATCTTCAGGCCGTGCTCCAGCGTCTTGGAGAACTGCTCTTCTTCAGCCTTGAGCACGCGCTCGATGTTGCTCTGCTGCTTCTTCAGTTCCGGGAAGGCTTCGCCCATCTCGGCAACCAGTGCAGCAACGATCTTGTAGAAGAAGCTGCCGGTGGCGCCCAGTTTGTTACCGTGACGGCAGGCGCGACGGATGATCCGGCGCAGTACATAACCACGACCTTCGTTGGATGGCAGCACGCCGTCAGCAATCAGGAAGCCGCACGAACGGATATGGTCGGAAACAACCTTGAGCGACGACTGATCGCCATTTTCGCAACCGATGGCTTCAGCCGAGGCCTTCAGCAGGTTCTTGAACAGATCGATGTCGTAGTTGGAATTGACGTGCTGCATCACCGCACTGATCCGCTCCAGGCCCATGCCGGTGTCGACCGACGGCGCTGGCAACGGATGCAACACGCCATCGGCGGTGCGGTTGAACTGCATGAACACGTTGTTCCAGATTTCGATGTAACGGTCGCCGTCTTCTTCCGGCGAGCCTGGTGGGCCGCCCCAGATGTGGTCGCCGTGATCGTAGAAAATCTCGGTGCACGGGCCGCATGGGCCGGTATCGCCCATGGTCCAGAAGTTGTCGGAGGCGTACGGCGCGCCTTTGTTGTCGCCGATGCGAATCATGCGCTCGACTGGCACACCGATTTCTTTGGTCCAGATGTCATACGCTTCGTCGTCGGAGGCGTAGACGGTGACCCAGAGTTTTTCCTTCGGCAGTTGCAGAACGCCGGTCAGGAAGGTCCACGCGTAGGTAATCGCGTCCTTCTTGAAGTAGTCACCGAAGCTGAAGTTACCGAGCATTTCGAAGAACGTGTGGTGACGAGCGGTATAACCGACGTTTTCCAGGTCGCTGTTCTTGCCACCGGCACGCACGCATTTCTGGCTGCTGGTTGCACGGGTGTACGCACGTTTTTCCTGGCCCAGGAAGCAGTCCTTGAACTGGTTCATCCCCGCGTTAGTGAACAGCAGGGTTGGGTCGTTGCCCGGAATCAAAGAGCTGGAGGCTACACGGGTGTGGCCTTGCTCTTCGAAGAAGCGAAGGAAGGCTTCACGGATTTCTGCGCTTTTCATTAGGTTCTTCCACGGAGGCTGCGGCCAAAGGCCTGTTCGAAACGTCAACAGACGAAGCGACGGCAAAGGGCCGCATTATATCGGCCCTGCGCGCGGGGTACAGCGTGTTTATACGATAGAAACGGTCAATTGGACGGCTAACGCTGTCACTTGCGCGAAAAGTCGACGAATGTCGCGATCACTTGCTCGATTTGCGAGCGATTGACGTCCATGTGCGTGACCATGCGCAGACGCGCAGCGGCGCTCAACTTGATGCCTCGTTCGGCGGCAAACGCCTTGATCGCTTCAGCCTTGTCACCCATTTGCACATAAACCATGTTGGTTTGCACCGGTTCGACGATGAAACCTGCTTCACGCAAGCCATCGGCGAGCAATTGCGCGTTGGCGTGATCGTCGGCCAGACGCTCGACGTTGTGATCGAGCGCATACAGCCCCGCCGCTGCCAGCAGTCCGGCCTGGCGCATGCCGCCACCGACCATTTTGCGCAGACGGCGAGCCTTGCCGATCAGTTGCTCAGAACCGCACAACACCGAGCCGACCGGCGCACCGAGACCTTTGGAAAGGCACACCGACACCGAATCAAAGTACTGAGTGATTTCCCGCGCATCGACACCCAGCTTGACCGCCGCGTTGTAAAGCCGCGCGCCGTCGAGGTGCAGTTGCAAGCCTTGGTCCTGAGTGAAGCGACGGGCGCGGGCCAGATACTCCATCGGCAGCACTTTGCCCTGCATGGTGTTTTCCAGCGCCAGCAAACGAGTCCGGGCGAAATGGAAGTCGTCAGGCTTGATCGCCGCCGCGACCTGATCCAGATCCAGCGAACCGTCGGCCTGCACTTCCAGCGGCTGCGGCTGGATCGAACCGAGCACCGCCGCGCCGCCGCCTTCGTACTTGTAGGTGTGCGCCTGCTGGCCAACGACGTATTCGTCACCGCGTTCGCAGTGCGCCATCAAGCCCAGCAGGTTGCTCATGGTGCCGGTCGGTACGAACAACGCTGCAGCAAAACCCAATCGCTTGGCCAGTTCCGCCTCCAGACGATTGACCGTCGGATCTTCGCCGTACACGTCATCGCCGGTGTCCGCCGCAGTCATTGCGTCGAGCATGGCGGGAGTCGGTTGGGTAACGGTGTCGCTGCGAAGATCGATAACGCTCATGAACCTGGCCTCTAATCAGCAGGGGAAATCCCTTTACGAAGTGGGATTACTGCGGTCATCGCGTGGATTAATCAACCCTTGCGCAAGGAAAAGTCGTTTCGAACCGCCAGAAAATTCGATGGCAATCATCAGAAAGGCGCAATGCACAGACACACAATCTGTGTTAAAAACGCTGCGCCGCCCGAGAAAGGGCGGCAAAAACGTTCTCAGGGCGGGGTGCAATTCCCCACCGGCGGTAATTGCGCGCAACGCGCATAGCCCGCGAGCGCTTGGCGACGGACACGGCATTAAGCGGTGATCGACGGCAAGGTCAGCAGACCCGGTGTGATTCCGGGGCCGACGGTCATAGTCCGGATGAAGAGAGAACGGGATTAACGCCAAAGGGCCGTCCGCGCGATGTTGTGCGTGTGCGCACCCTTGAATCCCTTTCGATTCATAACGCCCTGTTTTTCACACAAACAGGAGTCAGAACATGCAACCCACCGCTATCGACAGCAAAAGCAAACACCCTCATGGCGAGCGCGTCGCGTTCATCCAGGCCTGCTGGCACAAGGAAATCGTCGACCAGAGCCGTAAAGGCTTCGTCGCCGAAATGATTGCCCTGGGTTATCAGGAATCGGACATCGACATCTTCGAAGTCGGCGGCGCCTTTGAAATGCCCCTGCACGCCAAGTTGCTGGCCAAGACCGGTCGTTATGCCGGCATCGTTGCGGCAGCCCTGGTTGTCGACGGCGGCATCTACCGTCACGAGTTCGTCGCCCAGTCAGTGGTCAGCGGCCTGATGCAGGTGCAACTGGAAACCGAAGTGCCGGTGTTCTCGGTGTCCCTGACGCCGCACCACTTCCATGCTGGCGACGAGCATCAGAAGTTCTTCTTTGAGCACTTTGTGCACAAGGGTCAGGAAGCGGCGCGGACTTGCGCGGATACGCTGCGCAAGGTTCGCGCCCTGCGCCGCACCGAGCCGCATGCTGTAGCGGTCTAAGCCTCGAGTGATCGTTCCCACGCTCTGCGTGGGAATGCCTCAATGGACGCTCTGCGTCCGCTTGGGGACGCGGAGCGTCCCGGGCTGCATTCCCACGCGGAGCGTGGGAACGATCATCAGGCGAGGTTTTCGTCGGTGGTCGGGACGATCAGGATGCCCGCGCGCAAGCCGTTCTTGACCTTCGGATTGGGGAAAATGATCCTCGCGCCCTCTTCCTCAATGATCCAGCGGGTATTGGCCAGATCCTCGGCCAGCACATAACCCATCTCCAACTCTGAAAAGTTTTCGATGTCCTGCGGCAGGTTCAGGCGGAACGCATCGCTGTGCTTGATGATTTCCCGCGCGACGCTGAACAGTTGCAAACCATCCAGCCCTTCTTGCGCCATCTCCGGCTCAGTACCTTCGATGATCTGCTTCAGACGGGTTTCCAGCAGCGAGACGTTAACCCCGTCGTTCTGCCCGAACGGCCGCGCCTTGCCCAATTCCAGCGTGAAAGCCTCGGCACCGAGCTTGTCGTAGGTGTACGAGCTGAACACGATCGACGGTTTGTTCTGCAACAGCACCGCTTCCATCCCGGCAGCGCGCAGGCGCGCCAGCTCAAGGCGTGAATGCTGACGACCTTCCTTCCACGGGTACAGGGCAAACTGCTCGATCTTCGAGCCGCGAATCGCTGTGTGCAGGTCGTAGTGCAGACGCTGGCGATCCGGCAGGCTGAAGAAGCTCGCCGCCAAACGTTCCAGCTCACAGGCACGCAGCGCTTCCGAGCCACTGCTTTGTTCATGACGGCCGTTGAACAGCCGATTGACGTCCTGTTCGACGAAGCGCTCGCCTTTGCGAATCGCCTCGGGATTGCCGAACAGGAACAGAATGCGTGCGCGCGGCTTCAGATCGCCGCGAGCGATGTCGTGCAGCAGCCGATCAAGCAACTCGATCGGCGCTGTTTCGTTGCCGTGGATGCCTGCCGACAGCAGCAGGTCCAGGCCATTGTCGCGCGCTTGCGGTGGCCGGACTTCCAGCGCACCTTCGCTCAACCAGCGCATGCGCACGCCTTCGACAGTCAGTTGAGTCTTCTCCGCCGGTTCGCGGCCGGCGAGGGTCAGTTCAAGCAGTTTGCCGAGGGCGAGCATAGAGCGGTTTCCTTAGTGGTCGTGGTTGCAATCCGGGCCGTGCACGTGGTCTTCGTCGTCGCCGACGTCGGCCGGTTCCATTTCCAGTTGCAGACTTACCAGATTAGTCGCCAATGGGCGCAGCAGCAGGTTGGCGTACTCAGCGTCACCTTCTTCAACGTCCACACCGATCAGCAGTTGGCCACGGCCGTCCTGCTGGATCCACAGCTCTTTGCCTTGCCACATGACCGCGACGCGGGTGCAGGAGGTCTCCAGTTGCGTGCCGTCGGTGTCTTCAAGGATCAGCTGCAGGGAATCGCTCATGTTTTTACTCTCTTGGTGAGACAAGCCGCGCGCCGCGTTCAGGCAACGCGCCGGCCATCAATTGATCTGGAATGGATAAACCGCGCCCAGTTTAAGGATTTGCGTCAGTTCATCCAGTGCCGTCCGGCATTCAAGCAGCAATTGCGGATCCGCCAGATCGGTTTCGCTCAGGCGGTCGCGGTAGTGCTTTTCAACCCATGCGGTCAACGAACCGTACAACGGTGGCGTCATGATAACGCCTGGGTTGACCGCCGCCAGTTCGGTTTCGTTAAGCGCGACGCGCAGTCGCAGGCACGCCGGACCACCGCCGTTCTGCATGCTTTGCTTGAGGTCGAAGACTTTTACTTCGCGGATCAGACCGCCGGAGCTGGTCAGACTTTGCAGGTACGCCCAGACGCGCTCATTGGCCTGGCACTCTTGCGGCACGATCAACAACATCGAGCCATCAGGACGCGAGAGCAACTGGCTGTTGAACAGGTAGGAGCGCACCGCGTCATCCACGGTGACCGCCGAACGCGGCACACACACGGACTGGAAGTTACCACCCGCTTTGGCGAGTTTGCTTTGCAGTTCAGCCAGCATCGATTCGGTGTCGAGGAACGCATCCTCGTGATAGAACAGCACCTCGCCATTGCCCACGGCGATGACGTCGTTGTGGAACACGCCCTGATCGATCACGTTCGGGTTCTGCTGGGCGTAGACCACGCCTTCATCACGCAGACCGTGCAGACGCGCAACCGCTTGCGAGGCTTCGAGGGTCTGGCGGGCAGGATATTTCTGCGGCGCCGGGAAACGGTTGTCGAACGCACTGCGGCCGAACACGAAAAACTCGACGCCCGCCTCGCCATAGTCACGGCAGAAACGTGTGTGGTTGGCCGCGCCTTCATCGCCGAACTGTGCCACTGCCGGCAACGCGGCGTGATGGGCGAAGTGTTGCTGATTGGCGAACATCGCACCGAGCACACGGCTGGTGGTCGGGTGCTCGATGCTGCGGTGGTATTTGCAGTTGAGGTTGGCGGCGGTGAAATGCACGCGGCCGTCTGCGGTGTCGGCACTCGGGCTGACCGTGGCGGCGTTGGCCACCCACATGCTCGACGCCGAGCAACTGGCGACCAGCAGCGGCATGGCTTCTTTGGCGGCGCGCTCGATCACTTGCGCGTCGGTGCCGCTGAAACCCAGGCGGCGCAGAGCGGCCACGTCCGGACGTTCCTGTGGCGCCAGCACGCCTTGCTGAAAGCCCATTTCCATCAGCGCTTTCATCTTCGCCAGACCTTGCAGCGCCGCTTCCTTCGGGTTCGAAGATTGCTGGCTGTTGCTCTGGGAGGCAACGTTGCCGTAGGACAGACCACCGTAGTTATGGGTCGGCCCCACTAGACCGTCAAAATTGACTTCATAGGATTTCATCAGCGAGGCTCCACGAGAATCTGTTGTTATAGGCTTCAGGTAACAATTCAGTCAGACCGCGTCGCGGCTATCGCGAGCAGGCTCACTCCTACAGGGATTTTCATCGCTCTTGTAGGAGTGAGCTTGCTCGCGATGGCCGTTACGCCATTTTCACGCCAGGCGTCAGGGCGGCAGGCAACACCAGGCTCGGTGTTTCCAGCGACGCCACCGGGTACGCGCAATAATCCGCTGCGTAATAGGCGCTGGCGCGATGGTTGCCCGAGGCACCGACACCGCCAAACGGCGCGCTGCTCGCAGCACCGGTCAGCTGTTTGTTCCAGTTGACGATGCCGGCGCGGCTTTCCAGCCAGAACTGCTGATAACGCGCTTCGGAATCCGACAACAGACCGGCGGCCAAGCCGTAAGCGGTGTCATTCGCCTCAGCGATCGCCGCTTCGAAATCGACGTAACGGATCACTTGCAGCAACGGGCCGAACAGTTCTTCGTCCGGGCGCTCGGCAACCGCCGTCACGTCAACAATGCCCGGCGTCAGCAACGCGGCTTGCGCCTGCGGCTGAGTCATCGCCAGCAACGACACGGCGCCATTGGCCAGCAGATGTTCTTGAGCATCCATCAGCGCTTTCGCCGCGCCGAGGGAAATCACCGAGCCCATGAACGGCGCCGGTTGCTGATCGAACGCGCCGACTTCGATGGTCGAACTCACTTCAACCAGACGCTTGAGCAGGCTGTCGCCCCACGCGCCTTGCGGCACCAACAAACGGCGGGCACAGGTGCAACGCTGACCGGCAGAAATGAACGCCGACTGAATGATCGTGTAAACCGCCGCATCCAGATCCGCGACCTGATCAACCACCAGCGGATTGTTGCCGCCCATTTCCAGCGCCAGAATCTTGTCCGGTCGACCGGCAAATTGCTGATGCAGGTGATTGCCGGTGCGGCTCGAACCGGTGAAGAACAGACCGTCGATGCCCGGGTTCGCCGCCAGTGCGATGCCGGTTTCGCGAGCGCCTTGCAGCAGGTTCAGAACACCGGCCGGCAGACCGGCTTCAATCCAGCACTTGACTGTCAGCTCGGCCACTTTCGGGGTCAGTTCGCTTGGCTTGAACAGCACGCTGTTACCGGCCAGCAACGCCGGCACGATATGGCCGTTCGGCAAGTGGCCGGGGAAGTTGTAAGGGCCGAACACCGCGACCACGCCGTGTGGTTTGTGGCGCAACACGGCAGTGGCGTCGCCCAAAGGGCCGCTCTTCTCGCCGGTACGCTCGCGGTAGCTCTGCACCGAGATCGCAATCTTGTTGACCATGCTGGTGACTTCGGTCGCGGCTTCCCACAACGGCTTGCCGGTCTCTTCACCGATGGTGCGAGCCAGCTCGTCAGCGTGGGTTTTCAGCGCGGCGGCGAACGCCTCCAGCACAGTGATGCGTTCATCCAGCGAACGACGCGCCCACCCCGGGAATGCCTGACGCGCAGCCTGCACCGCCGATTCAACCTGAGCGGTGGTCGCGCCCTCCCCCGACCACAGCACTTGCTGGGTCACCGGGTTCAGCGATTGAAAAGCTTCGCCTTGACCGGCCAGCCACTCACCTGCGATGTATAGCGAATTCATTATTTCGACTCCCTTGCAGCAGACAACGCCACGGCGCGCACTTGGTCGCCAGCGTTGAGTTGAAGACGTTTGGCGGTCTGCGGATCAACCACCAGCGTGCCGGCAGCGAGACGCGCCGGCGCAGCGGTGATGCGGCAGTCTTCGCGTTTGCGGTTATGGATGATGAACGGCGTGGCGTCGTCGCCCGGCGTGCCAATGGCCAGCACCAGTGCTTCACTGTCACGCACCGCGCGGATCTTGCCGGTTTCGCATTCGATGGCCGGGCCGGCGTCGAAGATGTCGACGTAACCCTGATAGCTGAACCCTTCACCCTTGAGCATGGCCAGGGCTGGCTCGGTGTCCGGGTGCACCTGACCGATGACGTTACGTGCGCCCTCGGACAGGAAGCAGGTGTACAGCGGGAATTTCGGCATCAGCTCGGCAATGAAAGCCTTGTTGCCAACACCGGTCAGGTAATCGGCCTGACTGAATTCCATTTTGAAGAAGTGACGTCCCAGGCTTTCCCAGAACGGCGAACGGCCGGCGTCATCGGAGACACCGCGCATTTCGGCAATGATCTTGTTGCCGAACAGTTCAGGGAATTCGGCGATGAACAGCATCCGCGCCTTCGACAGCATGCGGCCGTTGAGACCGCTGCGGTAATCGGCGTGCAGAAACAACGAGCACAGCTCGGAATTACCGGTCAGGTCGTTGGCCAGGAACAGCGTCGGAATCTCGCGATAGATGTTCAGCTCTTGCGAAGCGCTGACCGTCAGACCGACACGGAAGTTGTACCAAGGTTCTCGCATGCCGACAGCGCCAGCGATGGCGGAAATCCCCACCACGCGGCCGTCATCGTCTTCGAGCACGAACAGGTAGTCCGCATCGCCCCGGCCGGCTTCGCCGCGAAAGGTCTTCTCGGCCCAGCCGACCCGGTGGGCCAGACGTTCTTCGTTGGCCGGCAATGTGGTCAGGCCGGTGCCGGTGCTGCGGGCCAGGTCGATCAGAGCGGCTAAATCGCTGCTGCGTACGGGACGAACAATCATGCTATCTCCTCAAACGGGCCGCCTTCGCCACCCGTGAAACTCGCTAAGGCGTTAAACCGCCACCAGGCGCACGCTGGCACCTTCACCGACGCCCAGGGCTTCGGCCGCTTCCAGATCCAGAGTCACCGGTTTGCCCGGCGCGTAATCCAGCTCCAGCAGCACCGCGCGGTAATCCTGCAACTGCGCGTTGGCCACCAGATACTGGCGCCCGGCACCTTTCACCGGCTCGCCGATTTTCACCGGCACCACACGGCTCTGGGCGATCGAACGGATCCCCGAAACACGCGCATGCAGGGTCGGGCCGCCGTCGAAAATGTCGATGTAATGATCGGTCTCGAAGCCTTCGCGCATCAGGATGTCAAAGGTGATCTGCGCACGCGGGTGCACCTGGCCCATCGCCTCTTGGGCGGAGTCCGGCAGCAGCGGTACGTAGATCGGGTAATGCGGCATCAACTCGGCGAGGAACGTACGGCTTTTCAGCCCGCACAGACGCTCGGCTTCGGCGTAGTTGAGGTCGAAGAAGTTACGACCGATCGCATCCCAGAATGGCGAGTCGCCGTTCTCATCGCTGTAACCAACGATCTCGGTCACCACCGAATCAGCGAAACGCTCCGGATGGCTGGCGACGAACAACAGACGACCACGGGAATTGAGTTCCGACCACGGCGAACCGACCAACTCACGCTGCACGTAAAAACTGGTCAGCAAGCTGTTGCCGGTCAGGTCGTGGCACTGCGAGAGCACGTGGATCTTGTTGTGGATCTTCAGCTCGCGCGAAGCATGCACAAAGGTTTCGTTGCGGAAGCTGTAGAACGGTTCCGAGTAGCCGGCCGAGGCGACAATTGCCGAGCAGCCGACCAGCTTGCCAGTAGTCGAATCTTCGAGAACGAAGAAGTAACTCTCTTCGCCGTTGAAGCTCACTTCGGCGGCAAACGACGCTTCGCTCGCGGCGATCTTGTCGCTCAGACGTTCCACGTCATCCGGCAAGGAAGTGACACCAATCGGACTGTCCGCAGCCAGACGCTGTACCTCGCCCAGATCAGCCATTTGCGCGGGGCGCATCACCAGCATGGTGTCACTCCTTTTCTCTTATCAATTCACAGAAGAAATAACCGGGCCTACATGGAGATCAATGTAGGAGTGAGCCTGCTCGCGATTGCGGTCTGTCAGAAACCAATGAGTCGACTGACATACCGCAATCGCGAGCAGGCTCACTCCTACAGTTGATCGGGTCCGGCATAAAATTTTGATCGACGCCTGAAAACTCCAGGCGCCGAAGGGTCTATCAGGCTTGCGTCAGTGCGGCGGCAGCGCGTTCGAAACGGTCGAGACCGGCATCGATATCGGCGTCTTCCACCACCAGGCTCGGGGCGAAACGGATCACGTCCGGGCCGGCTTGCAGAATCATCAGGCCTTCTTTTTCAGCGGCGTTGAAGATGTCTTTGGCCTTGCCTTTCCAGGCTTCGCTCAATACACAACCGATCAGCAGACCGAGGCCACGCACCTGGGTGAACAGGCCGTATTTCTCGCCGATCTGCTCAAGGCGCGCCTTGAACTTGTCGTGCTTGGCGTTCACGCCGTTCAGCACTTCAGGGGTGTTGATTACGTCGATCACCGCTTCAGCGACTGCGCACGCCAGCGGGTTGCCGCCGTACGTGGTGCCGTGAGTGCCGACGACCAGATGTTTGGCCAGCGCTTCGGTGGTCAGCATTGCCGCGATCGGGAAACCGCCGCCCAGGCTCTTGGCGCTGGTGAGGATGTCCGGGGTCACGCCGTAATGCTGGTAGGCAAACAGCTTGCCGCTGCGGCCCATGCCGGTCTGCACTTCGTCGAACACCAGCAGCGCGTTGTTCGCGTCGCACAGTTCGCGGGCACCTTGCAGGTAAGCCAGTTCAGCCGGCAGCACGCCGCCCTCGCCCTGGATCGGCTCCAGCACGACCGCGCAGGTCTTGTCGGAAACCGCCGCTTTCAGCGCGGCCAGATCGTTATAAGGCACATGGGTAATGCCGGTGATTTTCGGGCCGAAACCGTCGGAGTACTTCGACTGGCCACCGACGTTGACGGTGAACAGGGTACGGCCGTGGAAGCTGTTCAGCGCGGCGATGATTTCGTACTTCTCAGTGCCGAAACGGTCGAACGCGACGCGACGGGCCAGCTTGAACGCGGCCTCGTTGGCTTCAGCGCCCGAGTTGCAGAAGAACACGCGCTCGGCGAATGTGGCGTCGATCAGCTTGTGCGCCAGGCGCAGGGCTGGCTCGTTGGTGAACACGTTGGACACGTGCCACAGCTTGTTCGCTTGCTCGGTCAGTGCACCGACCAGCGCCGGGTGCGCGTGGCCCAATACGTTAACGGCAATCCCGCCGGCGAAGTCGATCAGCTCGCGGCCGGCCTGATCCCAGACACGGGAACCGGCGCCACGCACCGGAATGAAAGCGGCAGGCGCGTAGTTGGGAACCATTACCTGGTCGAAATCGGCGCGTTGTACCGCAGCGTGCTCAACGGACATCGGAGTCTCCTGATGAGGAACACTCGCCTGAAACTGGCGAGCGATGGGGGGATTGTAAGGACAGTTTTCTGCCCGGCCTTGTCGCCAAGCGACAACTTCTTATAGCGCAAACCCCGGATTTTCCCGGGTTTACGGCAATGCGACATATAGCGTCGCAAAGGCGCAGTTTACCGGGTGCCACCGATTTGCGGCAGGCTGCTGAGAATACCAACTCAACCCCGCGACCAAGATATAAATATGTACCGCACGAGGCTGGCCACTTCCTGATTTGCTGCGCGTTCTTCTCAACGCCAAGGATTGGCCCATGCACCTGACTCAACGACACCCGGCGGCGACCTCGACCGCCACGAGTGACGCGCAGTTTCACGACGATCATTATCTGCCGCTGAAAAACGCTCTGCCCGACTGGCTCGGCGACGCTTCATCGAGCCGGCGCCAGCGACTCAAGGACATCCCGCCGCAGATGTCAGCGTCCCTTCAAGCAGCGCCCGTCGAGCAACATCAACAGATGAAGGCTCTCAACGCCGCGCACTGGACCGCACAAAGCAAGGTCGACCAGAGCCTGGAACACCTGCAGGACGCCAGCGCCTTTGCCGAACCCCTGCTCAAACAGGAACTGAAGGATTGCTTTGGCCTGGATCTGGATGTGCGCGAAACCTTTGTGCGTCTGTACATCCCCGCCACCACACCGTGGTTCCCGATCAAGACCGGTACCCGCGCCTGGACCGTTTCGTTACTCGACGCTGCGCTGCACAATTTCGAGGAGTCGGAAACCCGTGACGACGCCTTCGACGTTGACTCGACCTTCGTCACCCGGCCCTCCACCACCGGCCAGTTCATGACGCTGCCGTCGATCAAGGCCAAACTGAGCATTGCCGCCTTCACCCAGCTGTGCCGAAGGCTGGATCTCGGTGCCCAGTACAAAACCCATCTCGAAGACAACCTCGGCTATAGCGATTCGATGGTGGCGTCCGTACTACGCAGCAAACTGGACGACAGCCAGAAAGCTGCCATGAAAGCGGCCCTGCAATGGGCGCGAATGAACCGCGATGTATCGGAAAGTTATTTTCGCTTGATCGACGCGGTGCTCGACGGCATGAAAGGCCTGTACGTCAACGGCGCACCTGTGTTGTGTCATGACATGGAGATGCTGTGCGCACCTTTGACCGGGATCGTCGTGTTCGCCCCCGACCTGCATGACTCACAAAACGCTGCACGGGTGGTGGCTTACGTTCCGGATGACCCCGAGCATCCCTTCAAGGAATACGCCTCGGCCTATGAGCTGATGGTCGAGCTGACGCGCCAGTTGCGTTCGAAAGACTACCAGCAGTTTTTCAGCCGCTTCGTGAACCACGAACATCGCGGCTTTTTCTTCAGCACCCTCAACAGCCGCTTGACGCGCATCGCCTGGCATCCGCCAGAGTCCGGCAGCTCACTGCCCGCGTGGCGCGAAACGCCCGTCGAGCGACCCGATCTGCAGACCACGCTGACACCTTTCCATCACGGTCTGTGGCAACACCTTTATCAATCGAAACTGAACAAGATCTTCAATGACGCTCGAGTGATCGCCGTGCCCACCGCCGTGGTAGATCAAAAAGCGCGCTGGGCCTTCTGGGATTCGGTGAGCAACATCATCTCAAGCATCGTGCAGACCGCTGCGCTGATCGTCGCGCCATTCGTGCCGGTGCTGGGTGAAGCCATGATGGCGTACATGGCGTATCAAATGCTCGATGAAGCCTTTGAGGGCATTATCGAATGGGGCCAGGGACGCACGACCGAAGCCTTCGAACACCTGATGGGCACCGTGGAGTCGATGATTCAACTGGGCATTTTCGGCATGGGCGGTGCGATTGGCGCCGGTGAGTTTCGCAAAGTCCTGCCCGCCGAGGTCGTCGCGTTCATCGACCGCTTCAAACCCGTGAAATTGACCAGCGGCGCAACCCGCTACTGGGATCCCGATCTGACCCGCTACCAACACACAGCGGTGCCCGATGTCGGCTCAATGCCCAACGAACTGGGTCTGCACCCGCATCAAGGCAAACAACTGCTGCCACTGGAAGACGCCCATTTTGCCGTGAGCGAAAGTGCGATTCCCGGCCAATACGTCATCGAACACCCGACTCGACCCGACGCCTACCAACCGACGGTGCGGCACAACGGCGCCGGTGCATGGCACACCGAACTGGAACAACCACTGGCGTGGGACACCGACACGGCGCTACGACGAATCGGTCCTTCCATCGAGACATTCTCGCCGACAGAGCGCGAAACAATTCTTCGTGTCAGTGGCGTCAATGAAGATGCCGTACGCAAGATGCATGTCGATCAGCAAACGCCGCCACCGCTACTGGCCGACAGCATTCAGCGGTTCAGGATCGATCAACAGCTGCAACGCTTTATCGATCAGCTCGACAGCAGCGTGGCCGAACAATACGGGCGCGCCGATCCGGTGACGCAGCTGCAACTGCTGACGGAACACGGTCGCTGGCCGAGCAGCCAGCGCCTGCGTCTGGCTAATCAACAGGGCGAACTGCTCTGGCAATCTTCGGCGGACGAATCCTTGCCTCTGACCGAGCTTCGCCAGGACAGCCTGATCGATGGCGATCTGCTCAAGACCCTGCTTGCGTCCATCAACGAGCAACAAACCAAAGCCCTGCTCGCAGAATCCTTCGGCGGGCCAATGCCTTCGCTCGATGTCCGCAGTCAGACCTTGCGCCGACAACTGGCCCTTCTCGCACGACGCCATCGCAGCTCGATGTTCGAATCGCGCTACCAGGCTCTGCAGCACATTGACGACCCGCTGGCCCAGCCACTTGCCAGCCATGCCCCGACGCTGCCGTCCAGCGTTAGCCGCGAACTGCTCGACACCGCCAATGGCAGCGAACTGATCCAGATCCACGAGGGAGAACTGCCACCGCGTCAGCAGGAGCTCACGCAACTGGCCCGACAGGAAGTCCGCCTTACTCGCGCTTACGAAGGGTTGGAGTTGAAGTCAGTGAACAACCCCGATTCCGACTCTCTGGCGTTGCACAGCCTCAAGCTTTTGCCGGGCTGGAGTGGCGATGTGCGCATTGAAATCCGCGAGGGGCACTATGAAGGCCGCGTACTCGACAGCATCGGACGCGAAGACGCGCCCGCACAGAAAGTGCTGGTGCGCCAATCGGACGGTCGTTATCAGCCCTTTGACGAACGCGGTCAGGAACTGCATTCGGTCACGGATTTCTACTCCAGCGTTCTGTACGCGCTACCCGATGGAGAACGCCGAAGCCTGAATATGCAGACCGGTCAGAGTGACCTGCTGCAGTCGGCGATCCGTGAGCGAACACTGGAACGCAACGAACTGCGCAGCGTGATGTTCGAGACGCCAATCCTTCAACCTGCCGTGGACACGCTGCGTCTGGAGGGCTTCGGCAATCAGCGGCAGAACACACCCCGGCGCCTCGAAGAGGCCGATTTTTTTGAAGCGGGTGAGCTTGGCGTGATCGGCATCGAACATCAGGACAACCTGATGACGACCGGCCAGCGCATCGTCAGCCCCGAAGAGCGTGTGCAGGAAGTTTTTCGAGGCTTCTCCGCCGAGGAAGCACGCAATTACGTCGCGACCTTTCAGAATGATCCGACAACGCTCAACATTGAACTGGCCAGGCGTCGCGACGAACACTTCAGGCTCAGCGATGACCTGCGTCGCTGGGAAACCGATGTCCCGGCCAACGATCCGCTCAGCGGTCTGCCATTGACCTACATCGAGCGCCGGGCAGCCCTGCACAATCGTGCCCAGTTCAGAGAAGCGCTTTTGCGTTGCTGGCGCAGACAGACCCGTGGCCCCGCCGGCTACATGCTGCAGATCGCTCAACCGATCCTCGGTGACTTGCCCGTCCTGGAGGCGAATTTTGGCCACGTGTCGATGCTTTCCATCAACGGCAGCGCCAGCACCGCAGCCGTGGATGTTTTTTTGCAACGCTTCCCGGGGATGCTGTATCTGGATGCGCAAAATCTCAACTTGCCGACCCTGCCTCAGGCCTTGGCCAACATGCCCAATCTGCGCCAGTTGATCCTGCGCAACTGTGGCATCAGCCATTCGGCAGCCAACCAGGCAGTGCTGGCGGCACTCCCCAACCTCTCGCTGCTGGATCTGCGCGGCAATGCCTTGGGCGCGCTTCCCGACATCGGCGCGCTGCCATCGCTGCGTCACCTTAATCTGTCGAAAACGGGCCTGACTACAGTGCCGGACAACCTGCTTGATCACCCGCGCCTGATCACTGCCAGTTTCGAGGGCAATCGGATCACGGAAATACCACGGCCCTTTTTCAATCTGGCCAGCTCGCTCAGTGATGGCTTCGGGTTCGCCGACAATCCGCTCAACATGGCAACGCGAGAGAAGGTCAAGACGTTCTATAACCACACCGGAAAACATTTCGGGGTACGGCCAGAGCCAGCGGACCTTGAACGTACAGTGGCGCTGTTTCCGGCGCTGAACACTGATCAGGCCAGTGATCTGCTCTATCGATTGCCCGGCAGCCTGGCTGAAGGCCGATTCCAGTTGGCCCGCTGGGAGGTCGAGCTCAGCAACCTGAACACTGAGCTCGACGCCTGGGTCGAGCAGATCCCTGCGCTGGATCCTATATTCATACGACCGCTGACCCTCGACGAGCAAACCGTGGAACGCAGTGCCAGGAACGCCTTCCGGCAAACACTCGAGCAGTTCTGGCGCAACAGATCGGCCTCTGTGCGGCAAAGCGAGTTGGTAGCACCTCTGGACTTCATGGGCGACATGCCAACCCTCAGCGCCAACTTCGACCATGTTTCCCGGTTGAGGCTCACGGGCAACAAAAACGTCTCGGCGCTAATGCCGTTCCTGCAGCGCTTCAAGCACCTGAACACGCTGGAGTTGCATGCCTTTGACCTCGAGCCGGTTGCGCTGTCATCGATCAGAATGCCGCAGCTCAATGTGCTGGAGCTCAACGATTGCGGCGTGGTGCTGACACCTGAAAATCAGGCGACACTGGTCTCACTCAACAATTTGCATTCGCTGGACTTGAGCAACAACCCGCTGGGGACATTCCCCGACCTGAATCTGTTGCCCGAACTCACCTACCTCGATCTGTCCAACTCCAGCATCAATGTAGTGCCCGATGGACTGACCAGCCACCCGAACCTGCGTACCGCTATCCTCAGCGGCAACCGTATCAGTGAAATACCCGACGCCGTTTTTGAACTGTCGGCCAATCAGACCGATGGCCTGGATTTCTCCGACAATCCGCTGACCAGTGCAACGCGCAACAAGATAAAGACCTACTACCGACGCACCGGACTCGACTTCGACGTGCGCGCCGATGAAGGCGACATTGCCCTCATGCGTCAACTGTTCCCGTCTCTGGACGAGCAGGAGGCCAGCGATGTGTTCTATGACTTGCCTGGCACCTTGGCGGATGGCCGGACTCAACTCGTGCAATGGCGCGCCGAAATCAATCAGTTGACCACCGATCTGACCCTGTGGGCGCCCCAAGTGCCGAGCACCCACCCCGTCACCGGCGAAATCCTCACGGCCATCGAGTTGTTCGATCAGTACGCCGCCCGATCCGAGTTCGGCCAACAGCTGGAACGGTTCTGGCGCCACCGCTATGGCGAGTCGGGTATGCGCGCCGACTTCTTCGAGGCTGACCTGCGGTTCTTTGGTGAATTCCCGCAACTGACTGCAGACTTCAGCCATGTAACGGGTGTGAAGCTAAAAGGCAACACCGCCATCGGCTCACCCGAGACGTTCATCGATTTGTTCGTCAATGCGCGGGAGCTGGAACTGCATCAGTTTGCACTGAATAAAATCCCCCAGGCCGTGACTCACCTGTCGAAGCTCAAGGAACTTAGCCTGAACCGTTGCGGCATCACCCTCGACGCAGTCGACCACAGCGCCCTTATAACGCTGCGCAATCTTGAATTGCTGGACCTGAGCCACAATCCTCTGGCGACGGCACCTGACCTTCAACCCTTGCCGAACATGCGCGACATTCTGCTGACCAATACCGGCATTCCCGCCCTGCCCGATGGCATCGCCGGACACCCGAGCCTGAAAAACGCTTTGCTGAACGGCAACCGCATCACCGAACTGCCGGAAAGCTTTTTCAGCCTCGACCTGGACCTCGCCGATGGGCTCAATCTGGGTAACAACCCACTGTCCCTGCCCTCTCGCGAACGTATCAAAACCTACTATGTCGAGCACGGTCGTCACTTTGATGTGATGCCGGACGTCAGCGACCTGGCCAGTGCGCAACGCCTGTACCCCTTGATGGATGTCGACGATGCCAGTCACTTGATCTATCACTTGCCCGGCACGTTGCAGGCCGGTACGGCGCAATTGATGCGCTGGGAAGCGGAACTCAGCCAGATGATCAGTGACCTGAGCGCCTGGTCCGACCGCGTGCCGGTACGCAACCCCGTGACCGGCGAACACTGGGGGGCCACCCAGAGAGCGATTGAACAGAGCCAACGAAAAGAATTCAGTCGAAAACTGGAAGCGTTCTGGCGTGGCAGAAACCCGGACAAAACCGAACTCAGGCTGAACTCGCTGGAGTTCGACGCAGCCTTCGCCGGTGAGTTACCGCCGCTGACTGCCGATTTTGGTCACGTCATCCGCTTGTCCATCAGCGGCAATGAAGGGCTCAATGCGCCCACCGGTTTCCTCTCCTGCTTCAGCGGTTTGCGGGTACTGGAACTGCGCAGTTTCGCCTTGGGTCGGGTGCCTCGAGCGCTGTCGCTGATGCCGGCCATGGAAACACTGACCATGAGCAGTTGCGGCATTGTGTTCGATAGCGTAGGCCAGACTGCACTGTCCGGACTCAACCGCCTGAAGGCGCTGGACCTGTATAACAACCCACTGGGCACTGCACCGGATGTCAGCTCATTGCGAGCGCTGAAGACACTCGATCTGACGCGTACGGGTATCAGCCAGATTCCTGTCGGCGTAGGACAACTGCCACGGCTGCGCTATGCATTGCTGAGTGAAAACGCCATTGTCGATTTGCCGCGAGACATGACTGGCTACGCTGCCAACGGTGTCGACCTGCGGGCCAATCCGCTGTCCGTTGCCGCCAGAGACCGGATCAAAGCCCAATACCAGATCACTCGTCAGCAACTGGGCGTTTTGGCCGACGAAGCGGATATTACCCTGACGCAAGCTCTGTACCCGAGCATCAGCGAAATCGATGCGAACCGTCTGATTTACAGCTTGCCTGGCACCCTCGCCGAAGGACATGTCGAATTGCTGCGCCGACAGAGCGACCTTTCGACATTGCTCAATGAGCTTGGGAGGTGGGCGACGGAGGCTCCGTTCGACCCGGTAACAGGCATCCCGCTGGAGGGCGAAGTACTGCAGCAGGAAAATGCCAGAAGAACCTGGTTCAAGGATGGGCTGGAGCGCAGTCTGCGCGTTGCCCCAGTAGGCCTTGCGTCCACGGACTTTACCTGTGATCTGGCGTTCATCGGCGAGCTGCCGGCACTGAGCGGGCGTTTCGAACAGATCACCGAACTGACACTGACGAGCACCGCCCGCGTCCCGCCCCGGGTTGACCGCCTGCTCGAACTGTTTCCGAATCTTGAGAACCTGGATATCCGGGCCTATCAGCTCAACGAGATTCCGCCGGCGGTGTTCCGCATGAGCAAGTTGACCGACCTGGAACTGCCCTACTGCCGGATCGTCCTGAACGCGCAAACCGCGAGCGCACTGGCGCGTATGGAGAACCTGGAAAAACTGGACTTGAGCCACAATCCGCTAGGGCTGACGCCGGACCTGCGAAACCTGCACATGTGCTACTCGTTGCATCTGGAAAATACGGGGCTGACCGAACTGCCGCGTGGGCTTTTCGAACTGCCACGTTTGACTTACGCCGATCTGTCCGGCAACGCCATTACCGAACTTCCTGACCCGCTGCCCTCACCGACTGAAGGCACAACGACGACCTACGAGTTCACTGGCAACCCTTTAAGCGCACAGAGCCAGCAACGCCTGACGACGTATAGCGAGGCGGTAAAAGCCCACTTGCTCGAGGAGTACGAAAGGCGCAGGAACGAGGCCGATCCGCTGGACAACTTCAGGGCTATCTCGTTTTCCGATTGACCCTGGCGCTCGACGCGGTCTAACCGCGCTCGGGCGGCACTGACGACAATTCGAACGGGCTGCTGCTGCGCCGCTGGTTACGATCTTCCCGCGGCGTGGCACCGAAGAAATTGCGATAGGCGCTGGAGAAATGCGGCCCCGAGGAGAAGCCACACGACAAGCCGATCTGGATGATCGACTTGCTGGTTTGCATCAACATCTGCCGGGCCTTGTTCAGGCGCAATTCCAGGTAGTACTGGCTCGGCACACGGTTGAGGTATTGCTTGAAGATCCGCTCCAACTGGCGACGGGACACGCACACGTGCTGGGCGATTTCGTCGGTGGTCAGCGGTTCTTCGATGTTGGCTTCCATCAGCAACACCGCTTGCGTGAGCTTCGGATGACTGGAACCGAGACGGTTCTGCAACGGGATGCGCTGACGCTCGCCACCTTCGCGGATGCGTTCGACCACCAATTCTTCCGAGACAGCACCGGCCAATTCCGCACCGTGATCACGGGCCAGCACCGCCAGCAACAGATCGAGCACGGACATGCCACCGCATGCGGTCAGGCGATCACGATCCCAGTCGAACAGATGACTGGTGGCGATGACTTTCGGGAAACGCTCGGCGAAATCGTCCTGCCAGCGCCAGTGCACGGCGGCGCGATAACCGTCGAGCAAACCGAGTTGCGCCAACGGGTACACACCGGCGGACAGACCGCCGATGACCGTGCCCGCACGCACCAACTGCTTGAGCGCACTGCTGAGCGCCGGGGCCAACGTGGTCGGTGGCTCGTCAGCAAGCAGGAACAGTTTCTGGAAGTTTTCGAGCTTGCCAGTCCATGCCTCGCCGGGCAATTGCCAGGCGCCTTCGACCCCGGCTCCTGTAACGGCTTCGGCTTGCAGGAACGACAGTTCGTAAACCACGTCCGGGTGCACCCGCTGAGCAACACGCAAGGCTTCCTCCGCCAGCGCCAGCGTCAACGCTTTAGTGCTGGGCCAAATCAGGAAACCAATTCGATGGGCAGTCATGGGCGGGCAATCCGAAGCGAAGAACAGTGATGAAGGCATGGGCCAATGCTAGCCCGTAAATGAACACAAATCTTGAAACCAACCGAGATCCATTGTGGGAGCGAGCTTGCTCGCGAAGGCGGTGTATCAGTCAACATCGTTGCTATCCGAACTACCGCTTTCGCGAGCAAGCTCGCTCCCACAGGGGATTTTGGTCAGTCTCCAGGTCGCGAAGCATGACCTAATTTGGTGCATAACGGCAGCGATTACTTGAGGCTGCCCGAGAGGAATTGTTGCAGACGTTCCGATTGCGGATTCACCAGCACTTCGCGCGGGTTGCCGCTCTCTTCAACAACACCTTTGTGCAGGAACACCAACTGGTTCGACACTTCACGGGCGAAGCCCATTTCGTGGGTGACCACAACCATGGTGCGACCTTCCTGCGCCAGCGCTTGCATGACCTTCAGTACGTCGCCCACCAGTTCCGGGTCGAGGGCCGAGGTTGGCTCGTCGAACAGCATCACCTCAGGCTCCATCGCCAGCGCACGGGCAATTGCCACGCGCTGCTGCTCGCCACCGGACATGTGTCCCGGGAACGCGTCTTTACGATGGGCCACGCCGACCTTGTTCAGGTAGTGCTCGGCTTTCTCGCGAGCTTCAGCCTTGGAGACGCCGAGTACATGCACCGGCGCTTCCATGATGTTTTCCAGCGCGGTCATGTGCGACCACAAGTTGAAATGCTGGAACACCATCGACAGGCGCGAACGCATGCGTTGCAACTGCTTCGGATCAGCGGCTTTCAGCGCGCCGTCCTTGTTCGCTACCAGTTTCAGCTCTTCGTTGTTGAGCAGAATCTTGCCCGCGTGCGGCTGCTCGAGCAGGTTGATGCAGCGCAGGAAAGTACTTTTGCCGGAGCCACTGGAGCCGATGATGCTGATCACATCGCCGGCTGCCGCTTTCAGGGACACGCCCTTGAGCACTTCGTGACTGCCATAGCGTTTATGCAGGTCTTGGACTTCAAGTTTGTACATGCGGTCGGTTCTCACAAAAACAGTCAGTCAGTCGTTGAGCAAGCGCCCGTGACGCAGCGCTTCGCGCCCCGCCACCTTGGCCAGCCAGAAACCGGGTTGGGCATAACGCAGCCGTTCAATGGCAAACAGCACCCCGGAGGTACC
The DNA here is from genome assembly GCF_977020205.1 of Pseudomonas sp. AIG. Taxonomy (NCBI): domain Bacteria; kingdom Pseudomonadati; phylum Pseudomonadota; class Gammaproteobacteria; order Pseudomonadales; family Pseudomonadaceae; genus Pseudomonas; species Pseudomonas sp. AIG. Next base: position 25,165 of record NZ_CDROCK010000035.1, read on the forward strand.
AGCACATCCCGTGCTGACCCGATCGAACAGAGGATCAATCACTTCAAAAATCTCATCGCCCGCCTCGACCCATTCGCCGGGCTTGCGCAGAAAACTCACCACGCCCGGATGCGGCGCGAACAGCAACTCGGTGCCTTCGAACGGCATGCCTTCACAGGCTTCGTGCGCCGGGTTCGGCCAGTCTCCCGTGATCAAACCTTGCTCGGCGAGGAACGCGAGAATGCCTTCAGCATACGCGCAGGCTTCGGCGCGACCAGTGTCGGCCTGACCGCCCAGCTCAATGGTGGTCGCCAGACACGCCAGCGGAATCTGCGCATCAGGGAACTGCCGCGACAGGCGCAGCCACGGCAACGAGCAAGCTTCGTCAAATGAACTGCCGCCGGAATCTTCCGCGAGCAATCCGACCTTCACATTCAGGTGCGCCGCCAGCGAACGCCACTGCGGCCAGTGCTGCGGCAACGCATACATGTGCAGCGCGGCTTCGGCATCGCAATGCAGATCGAGCACCACATCAGCGCTGCAAGCGTGGCTGAGCAACACACGTTGCATGCCTTGCAACTGGCTGCTCGCTTCCGGCAATGCCGCCAAGTGATCAGCCATGGCCTGACGGATCAGGCGCACATTGGCGTGCGGATCGTCACCGAGGCTCTCAGCCAATGCCGCCGCAACCGGCGCGCTCAGCTCAACGAAATCACGGTTGAAATTCTTGCCGCTGCCGGCCTCGAAACGGCCCTGGTGATTGCCTTGCAGCAACTGACCAAGACCCAATGGGTTGGCGACCGGCACCAGCTCGATGACGCCGTTGAGCAAGCCTTTGGCTTCGAGTTCGCCGAGGCGCTTTTTCAGCTCCCAAGCGGTGCGCATGCCCGGCAATTCGTCAGCATGGAGGCTGGCCTGAATGTAGGCCTTGCGCTCGCCATGGCCGAAGCGAAAGACCGAAATCTTGCGCTCGCTGCCCAGATGGCTCCACGGCAATACGTGGTCGATGCGTTCCATATCAGTGCTTCCGCGGGGCCAGGTAGCTCAACCAGCGACGCTCGGCCAGTTTGAACAGCTTGACCAGAATGAACGTCAGGCACAGGTAGAACACGCCAGCGGTGATGTACGCCTCGAACGGCAGATAGAACTGCGCGTTGACGGTACGTGCCGCGCCGGTGATGTCGATCAAGGTCACGATGGAGGCCAGACTGGTGGTCTGCAGCATCATGATCACTTCGTTGCTGTACTGCGGCAGTGCCCGGCGCAGGGCCGATGGCAGCAGGATGCGCTTGTACAGTTTGAAGCGCGACATGCCCATGGCCTTGGCCGCTTCGATCTCACCGTTCGGCGTGGCCTTGAGGCTGCCGGCAATGATCTCAGCGGTGTAGGCGCTGGTGTTGACCGCAAAGGCCAGGCACGCGCAGAACGTTGCGCTGGACAGCCACGGCCACAAGAAGCTTTCGCGTACAGCTTCGAACTGCGCCAGACCGTAGTAGATCAGGAACAACTGAACCAGCATCGGCGTGCCACGGATCACGTAGGTGTACAGCCACGCGGCGCCGTTGACGACCGGGTTCTTCGAGACGCGCATCAGCCCCAGAGGCAGGGCCGCGAGCAGACCGAAAAACAGCGACAGCGCGAGCAGTTTGAGGGTGGTCAGCAGGCCGCCGAGGTACAGCGGCATGGCCTCCCAAATGACGTTGTAGTCGAAGATCATAGATCAGCCGCCCTTACGCCTACCGAGTAGCGCTTCTCAAGTTGACGCAGGATCAGCAACGAAACACTGGTGATCACCAGGTACATCGCCGCCACTGCGAGGAAGAAGGTGAAAGGCTCGCGGGTGGCATCTGCCGCCTGCTTGGCCTTGAACATCATGTCTTGCAGACCGACCACGGAAATCAGCGCGGTCGCCTTGGTCAGTACCAGCCAGTTGTTGGTGAAGCCCGGAATCGCCAGACGAATCATCTGCGGCACCATCACCCGGAAGAACACCTGAAAACTGCTCATGCCGTACGCCATGCCCGCTTCAGCCTGACCTTTGGGAATGGCCATGAACGCGCCACGGAAGGTTTCCGACAGGTACGCACCGAAAATGAAACCGAGGGTGCCGATACCGGCGGCCAGCGGATTCAGATCGATGTAATCGTCATAGCCGAGCATCGGTGCGACGCGGTTGAGCAAGTCCTGACCGCCGTAGAAGATCAGCAGGATCAGCACCAGATCGGGAATTCCGCGGATCACCGTGGAATACAGATCGCCCAGCCAGGCCAGCCAGCGCACTGGCGACAGGCGCAACGCGACACCGATCAGCCCGAGAACGATGGCCAGAGCCATGGACGACAAGGCGAGCTGAAGCGTCAGCCATGCGCCATCGAGGATGACAGCCCCGTAGCCTTTCAACATGATTCAGGTCCTCGAAAGTTGGGATGAAAAAATGGCGCAAACCGCAGAGATCCTGTTGCTTGCGCCATTTCGGACTTGTCGCAGAGACGTGTTACTTGCCGTAGATATCGAAGGCGAAGTACTTGTCCTGGATTGCTTTGTATTTGCCGTTTTCGCGGATGGCCGCGATGGCCGCGTTGATCTTGTCTTTCAGGGCGTCGCCCTTACGCACTGCGATGCCTACGCCGTCGCCGAAGTATTTGACGTCGGTGAACGCTGGACCTGCAAACGCGAAGCCTTTGCCGGCGTCGGTGTTGAGGAAGCCGTCCTGCAGCAGGGTAGCGTCAGCCACGGTACCGTCGAGGCGACCGGCAGCCACGTCGAGGTAGATTTCGTTCTGCGAGCCGTACGGCTTGATCTCGGCACCCAGTGGTGCCAGGACTTCGCGGGCGAAACGCTCGTGGATCGAACCACGTTGTACGCCGATGTTCTTGCCCTTCAGTTCAGCCAGACCTTCGCTGACCTGAGTACCGGCCTTCATGACCAGACGTGCCGGGGTGTTGTAGTACTTGTTGGTGAAGTCGACCGACTTCTTGCGATCTTCAGTGATCGACATGGACGACAGGATCGCGTCGATCTTGCGCACTTTCAGTGCCGGGATCAGACCGTCGAACTCTTGCTCGACCCATACACACTTGACCTGCATCTGCTCGCACAGAGCGTTGCCGATGTCGTAGTCGAAACCGACGATGCTGCCATCCGGTGCCTTCGAGGCGAACGGAGGGTAAGCCGCTTCGATACCGATCTTCAGAGGTTTTTCGTCAGCGAAGGCGTTCATCGACAGCACGGACAGTGCCAGGGCGCCAAGCAGCACAAGTTTCTTCATCTTGGGACTCCATCGGTAAAGGGCAAAAACGGCAGAGTGAGCGACAGCCCAATATGCGAATGGGTGAATCGGGAAATCGGTTGCTGCATCGGTGGGAAATTTCCCATTGAAACCGAAGGAGGTTTCAACGTCAGCCACGATGAGCGAGTGATCGGCATTCTAACGACAGGCCGGAAGCCGATATTTCTTCAATGCGACAACTAATTACAGATGCACAGAGAAAGCGACTTTGGCACATTGACAGCCCTGCAATTTCATGCAAGAGCGAAAGACAGTGAACCGATCTATGCTGCAAATTGCGGGCCTATTATTCGCAAACCCTTCTAATCCGGCAAGCGCAGCGTTGTGTCTTATTTTTCACTGGGGGTTTCGAGGCTCTAAAACGGGGCGATGCGTTTCCCTTTGCCCCGTCGCGGGGCGGGCGGTTACACATTCGGTTACGTGGAAGGTGTTGGGTAACAGCGGGAAATGTCTTACGGGGGAGATCGATAATTATTGACCCCCCGATCGTTCCCACGCTCTGCGTGGGAATGCAGCAAGGGACGCTCCGCGTCCCCGGAGCCGACGCAGAGCGCCGAGGGAGGCATTCCCACGCAGAGCGTGGGAACGATCAGAAGATACTCGGTCAAACTGTGGGAGCGAGCCTGCTCGCGAAGGGGCCAGCCCAGCCACCACAAAACCTTCCAGACACAAAAAAGCCCTACCCGGCATTCACCGGACAGGGCTTCTATGCTTCTAACGCTTAAGCCACATTCATCGTCTTATGCGTATCAATCAAATGCTGCACCACACCCGGATCCGCCAGGGTCGAGATATCCCCCAACCCGTCATATTCCGCCGTGGCAATCTTGCGCAGAATGCGGCGCATGATCTTGCCCGAACGCGTCTTCGGCAGCCCCGGTGCCCACTGGATCACGTCCGGCGAAGCAATCGGGCCGATCTCTTTACGCACCCAGTTTTTCAACTCCAGACGCAACTGCTCGGTCGGCTCCTCGCCATTCTTCAAGGTGACGTAGACATAAATGCCCTGCCCCTTGATGTCATGCGGCACCCCCCCCACCGCCGCTTCAGCGACTTTAGGGTGAGCAACCATTGCGCTCTCGATCTCGGCCGTGCCCATGCGGTGACCGGACACGTTGAGCACGTCATCGACACGCCCGGTGATCCAGTAATAACCATCGGCGTCACGGCGCGCGCCGTCACCGGTGAAGTACATGCCACGGAAAGTCTTGAAGTAGGTATCGACGAAACGATCATGGTCGCCATACAGCGTGCGCGCCTGACCTGGCCACGAATCGAGAATCACCAGATTGCCTTCAGCCTCGCCCTCGATGATGTTACCGAGGTTGTCGACCAGCGCCGGCACCACACCGAAGAACGGACGCGCCGCCGAACCCGGCTTGAGCGCGTGAGCGCCCGGCAACGGGCTCATCATGTTGCCGCCGGTTTCGGTCTGCCACCAGGTATCGACGATCGGGCAACGCGACTTGCCGACATTCTTGTAATACCAGTCCCAGGCTTCCGGGTTGATCGGCTCGCCCACGGAACCGAGCAGACGCAGGCTGCTGCCATCGGCGCCTTCAACCGCAGCCTGACCCGAGGCCATCATCGCGCGGATCGCGGTCGGTGCGGTGTAGAGGATGTTGACCTTGTGCTTGTCGACGATCTTCGCCACCCGGGTGATGTCCGGATAGTTCGGCACGCCTTCAAACAGCAGCGTGGTCGCGCCGTTGGCCAGCGGGCCGTAGACAATGTAGCTGTGGCCGGTGACCCAGCCGACGTCGGCGGTGCACCAGTAGACTTCGCCCGGACGGTAGTCGAACACGCGCTCGTGGGTCATCGCCGCATACAGCAGATAACCGCCGGTGGTGTGCTGCACGCCCTTCGGCTTGCCGGTCGAGCCGGAGGTATAAAGGATGAACAACGCTTCTTCGGCGCCCATCTCTTTCGGCGCGCAAACGGTGCCCGCCACTTTCATCAGGTCTTCGTACCAGATGTCGCGATGCTGGTTCCACTTGATGTCGCCACCGGTGCGCTTGCAGACGATGACTTTCTGAATGCTGCTGGTTTCCGGGTTGGTCAGCGCGTCGTCGACGTTGGCCTTGAGGGAAATCTTCTTGCCAGCGCGAATACCCTCGTCAGCGGTGATCACCACTTTCGATTTGCAGTCGATGATGCGACCGGCCAGCGCTTCCGGCGAGAAACCGCCGAACACCACCGAGTGAATCGCGCCGATCCGGGTGCAGGCCAGCATGGCGACCACGGCTTCGGGAATCATCGGCATGTAAATGGTCACCACGTCGCCGCGGTGCACGTCCTGACCACGCAGGGCGTTGGCCAGTTTGCACACTTGTTCGTGCAGTTCGCGGTAGGTGATGTTGCGGCTCTCGGAAGGATCGTCGCCTTCCCAGATGATCGCGACTTGATCGCCGCGCTCGGCCAGATGACGGTCGAGGCAGTTGTAGGAAACGTTCAGGGTGCCGTCGGCAAACCACTTGATGTCGACATGGTGATCGTCGAACGACGTCTGTTTCACCGTGGTGAAAGGCTTGATCCAGTCGAGACGCTTGGCTTGCTCGCGCCAGAAGCCGTCAGGGTTGACGACCGACTGCTGGTACATGGCTTTGTAGGTCGCCTCGTCAGTCAGCGTGTTAGCCAGAACCTCGGGACGAACGGGATACAGAGAAGCCGCACTCATCTTTCCTACCTCGGTGTAATAGTTGTTTTTGTATGACCCTGTTGTAACGGGGCGGGGGCCATAGAACCATTCGACGATGGTAGTAACAAGCCCTCGCCCACCCACACAGCTCCTACATGAATGAGGATTGGGGTGATTTGGGGGATTGTTACCAAATCTGCCAAAGGTGTTTATCAAAACCCGCTCTGTTTACCCCCGCCCCTTCTCCCTAAAATTCACCTCGCCAACAAGGCAACCGCGATTAACAACGTTACAGCCCCCACGAAGGCCGTTAATCCAGCTCTCAAGTAATAACTGCAAATGATGAAGTTACACACGCAACCCCAAAAAGGTTGCGTGACCCCACTCGACCTCAAAAAGGTAAATCTGAAATGAAAGCTTTATTGGTTCTGGCCCTCAGCAGTCTGTGCGCAACCGCCATGGCAAACGAGGCCCCGACTGATGTCGCACAGCAACAACCAGTGATCGAGGAATACACTTACTCCACTCACCTGGACATCGCCAACGTTGTATCGATGAGTGAAATTCCGAATGTCTGCGAAGTAGTGCCAGCGAAAATGGAGTACGACGACTCTAAAGGTCAGCGTCACATCCTGCGCTACAGCGTGATGGGCAACGGTTGCACCAATTGATGATTCGAGACTGCACCGAATTGGATCTCTCAGCGCTTCATTGAGGGTCTATTCCAGCCCGACTTCGGTCGGGCTCAGTTGTGTCTGGAGTCGTTGAAAAGGGTTGCAAAACACAAGATATAGTGAAAAACGCGGCTTTTTGCTCATTTCTTGAGCAACCAAAGCCCGGCGAAAAAATTAATCAAAAAAAAATCTCACGAGCCAACATCCGCGAAAGCCCTGTAAACCCTCGCTCCGACTGAAATACCCCTCCTGATCGACCGCCCTGTGCTGATTCGCCTCCCCCACGCGCGTGTTTTTTTCCCTATAATGCCGCCCTAATCGGGTCAGCAATATTCCCTTACAGGGATCAAAAGCCATTCTGAAGCCCCGCAGTCGCGTTCAACGTGATCTGCGCCCGTCAGAGGCTCTCGGAAACCCGTACAAAATTCTGTTTTATTGCCTGCCTTAGCTGCTGCAAAAAACGATTCCTTAAGATCCAACGCGGTCTGTACGACCGTGTGAAAAACCAACCAATCAGGTTTCACACGGGCGACAGGCCCTCACGCAGGAGACGACACGTCATGCTGAGCTGGGACGAATTCGACAAAGAAGACAGTGAAGTAGCAACCGTGAAAGGCGCCAACGCCGGCCACGCTACTGAAGCCAACATGGACCGCCTCGACAACGCTGGCGGTGCCGCCGCGATCGAAGCTCGCGCCGTGACCGCCGACGACTCGGCCGCTGTCGCCCGCGCCAAGGCTGCACTGAACTCCCTCGACGTCGCCGAAGGCCTCGCCGAACTCGAAGGCGCCTCCGCCCGTGTCGCCGTTGACGAAAAGCGCATGATCAACTGCCGCGCCGACCTCAACCAACTCGTGCCATTCAAGTACGACTGGGCCTGGCAGAAGTACCTGGACGGTTGCGCAAACCACTGGATGCCGCAAGAAGTCAACATGACCGCCGACATCGCCCTCTGGAAAGACCCGGAAGGCCTGACCGACGACGAGCGCCGCATCGTCATGCGCAACCTCGGCTTCTTCTCCACCGCCGACTCGCTGGTTGCCAACAACCTGGTACTGGCCGTGTACCGCCTGATCACCAACCCGGAATGCCGCCAGTACATCCTGCGTCAGGCTTTCGAAGAAGCGATCCACACCCACGCCTACCAGTACTGCATCGAATCGCTGGCCATGGATGAAGGCGAGATCTTCAACATGTACCACGAGATCCCATCGGTCGCGAAAAAAGCCGCCTGGGGCCTGAAGTACACCCGCTCGATCTCCGATCCGAAGTTCGAAACCGGCACCCCGGACACCGACAAAGAGTTGCTGCGCAACCTGATCGCCTACTACTGCGTTCTGGAAGGCATCTTCTTCTACTGCGGCTTCACCCAAATCCTCTCCATGGGCCGCCGCAACAAAATGACCGGCGTCGCCGAGCAGTTCCAATACATCCTGCGCGACGAATCCATGCACCTGAACTTCGGCATCGACGTGATCAACCAGATCAAAATCGAGAACCCGCATTTGTGGGATGCTGAGATGAAAGAAGAAGCGACCCAGATGATTCTGCAGGGTACGCAGCTGGAGATCGAATACGCACGTGACACCATGCCTCGCGGGGTGTTGGGTATGAACGCGGCGATGATGGAGGACTACCTGAAGTTCATCGCTAACCGTCGTTTGAGCCAGATTGGTTTGAAGGAAGAGTATCCAGGGACAACTAACCCGTTCCCTTGGATGAGCGAGATTATGGACTTGAAGAAAGAGAAGAATTTCTTTGAGACGCGGGTTATTGAGTATCAGACTGGTGGTGCGTTGAGCTGGGATTGATTGATATGGCCCTGCTGCTCCAATTGCAGCAGGGCCATAAAAATATCAAAAGATTGTTATTCTGAAGGCAGAAACAAGAAACCCGCAGCAATCGCGCCAACGATTGCTGCGGGTCTTGACCGCACCATTGAACAGAAGCCCGAGGGTGCGGGCCGTGACTGGAAGAACTCAGATCACGATGCATTGGGAAAATGCGCGACGTGATTATAGACGTCTTTCGGACGGTTACAACGGCCTCACGTCGGAGAATTCGTCATGAACGATTATCCGGTGGCACCGCCAGGATACAGAGCTGTTTTCTGTATGAGCTTTAAGCACTGGCGCAGTGGAAAAGACGTCTTTCGCAAAGACGGGCGTCCTTTCTGTTTTTTTGTGAAAGCCTAACCGTGCGGGACAGGCAACTGTCCCGTCCTATAATCACGTACAGAGTAATTCCTATGAAGCAGACAATTATTGATGCAATCAGTAACTATCAAGTTTTAACGTTCACATACAGCGGTATTCCACGGGTAGTTGAACCGCATGCCGTTGGTCTTTCTCGCACTGGAAAAGAAGTAATCCGTTGCTTTCAAACCCATGGCGGCCATGTGACTCCAGGCCACGAATGGGACCTGTGCGAGCTCAATAAAATATCTGACCTGAAAATATCTGGCGCTACGTTTCATACTCCTCGACCAGGTTATCGTCGGGGGGATAGCCACATGGCTCATATTTTCGCGGAGCTCTGACGTTTTAATAAGTAAAAGAAAAAAGCCCTGATCTGATCAGGGCTTTTAAATTCCCTGAAAAATAATCACATCCCTACATCAGCGCTCTAAATCTCCTACAGCACTTACAGCCTCTTCCCATTGAAGCCTGCCACGAGCACTACTAAGCTCTGTCGCAGGTGCCTAAGAAACGCCCAACGTAGAAAGCTTGGTCAGTGACACAGACGCGTAATTCGTCGGTGGCATCTGCTCTGCTCGTTGGGATTTCTTAAGTCCGCTCTACGTTGGGGTCAGGCCCTCCCAAAATCCATAACGTAGAGGTCATAGATATGTCTGATCCATGCTCGGTAACCGTCTTCTCTCGCCACAATCTTTTTTTACATGCCCTTCTATGGGAAAACCAGCCTTGGTTTTCCGCCCGCGATGTCGGCCGCTTGATTGGTTTCCATCTGAATGATCGGGTGGTCAATAAGCTAGATAGCGATCAACGCCGCATTATGTGGATTGAGTACTTTCGAGAACCAGAACAGCATCTGATGCTCAGTGAATCCGGGGTGTATGCGCTGCTGGTCTATCACTACGTTCCGGGGAATCGGTTGTTGCGTGAGTGGTTGACCAATGGGGTAGTGCCAACCTTGCGGGATGCTGCAGATTCAGGAGATTCGAATCGGCCAATGTTGAGCTTGTTGGATTGGCCGGAGATGTCTTTGAGTTTGCTGCATTGGCAGGATGAGGGCTGGATTCGGCTAAGGGATATGCCTTACCTGTTGAACGATCAGAAGCCACGACGAGCTTCTCTAGAGAAACCCTGGTGGCGACGGGTTGCGCAGGTGTTTCAGTCCTCGAAGCACTCGATGGGCTAGGGATGGGTTTGTAGGATCGCGCAGGATCTGTCGCTTTTTTCTGTAGGATTTTTCGTAGACAGAGGTGATGGCCACTAAGTATCGTCCGAGGGTTTTCAACCCTCGGCGATTGTATGGACACGGATAAAAGTAACAGCGATTGGAGTGAGGTCGAGATTCAGGCGGCAGTCGATGCCTATCTCAAGATGCTTGCACGCGAGCAGAGCGGCCAGAAATTCGTCAAGACTGAGGAAAATCGAATCCTGCGTGAAGGCCCGTTAGCCGGTCGGACTAAAGGCTCTGTCGAGTTCCGGATGCAGAACATTTCTACCGTGTTGGTCGAAATGGATAGAAAGCGTATTGAAGGCTACAAACCTGCCAAGAATGTTGGTGCGAATGTGACGCGTAGCATCCGTAAGGCACTTGACGCTTCTACCGTTCTGACACTTGAAGATTCTGAGCCAACGGCGGACGAAGAATTGCTCGAGCAACGCGCGGCTAAATTTGAGCAAAAGCAATTTGATTACGTCCCCAAAGGGATAAAAACACCTATCCAAACGACTTCGACTAGAAAGGTTTACTTTCGCGATCCTGAATTGAGGGGCTGGATTCGTCAGCAAGCCGATGGAAAGTGCGAAGGTTGTGGCAAAGCAGCGCCATTTGAAAAGGATGGGAAACCGTTTTTAGAAGTGCATCACGTCAAGCACATGTCGCAAAAGGGTTCGGACCTTGAGACGAATGTTGTGGCGTTGTGCCCCAACTGTCACCAACGTTGCCACCATTCGGACGACAAAGAGGCTTTCACTGCTTGGCTGTATGACAACGTTGGAAGACTCGAAAAGGAATAATCGCGGTTTGTTTGACCAACCGTATTTGCTGTTCTAGGGACTGCTTCGCAGCCCAGCGGGAGCAAGCTCCCTCGCCACAGGATGATGCGTGGCCTGCAATGGCGGTGTGAGTATTGAAATCTGGCTGATGCCAGTGATCGCCAGCAGGCTAGCTTCAACAGATTCCGAATCATCCTGAAAACAATCAGTGCAACCCACCCCGCCTCCCGCTATTAATACCCCTCCCCCACTCAAGGATCCGAGCCCCACCATGAAATTCGATCTCGCCTACTGCCTCAGCCTCGACGACAAGTTGTCGATCTATGATGTTCGCGATCTCAATTTCGATGAGACGGTGGCGTTCGATTCCGCGAAGGAACACTTCCAGTGCCCCAACGATGCCTGTCGTTCGGCGTTCGAGGCTTCCAACGAGTTGGGCACGTTCAACGCCAAGAATGTGAATTACGTGCGCACGCCGCACTTCAAGAATCTGCCTACCACGCAGCATGTGGCGGGTTGTCCGTATGTGAGTTTGAAGGCTTCGGCGTTAGGCGTTGAGACGGCGGATGGCGAGGTGGATGACGGGCGTGAGGAGCACTTCCCATCGGAGTTGTTGCTGACCCGGCGTGAGTATGTGCGCAAGCCTGCCGCGCCAGCGGGGGCGGCGGATGTGTTGCGCGATGATCCGGTGCGGGTGGCGGCGGAGAGTGGTAAAGAGTCGGCGAATCGTGAGTCGGCGCCGGACAAGACCAGTGTGTTTGCGCATCCGGTGGAGTGTTTTGTTTCGAACTTCGCGGACAAGGAGTTGCTCAAGCGGATGCCGTTGAAGGTCGGTGAGCATGCGGCGCCGTACAGTTCGTTCTTCAAGAAGATTGAGTATCTGACGGACAACAAGGGGCTGATTTACTGGGGGCGGATCAAGAAGATCGAGGACTTCCACAGTGCCAGTTTTCGTATCGATTTCGAGGACAAGGTCTGGTTCAAGAAGCCCGAGGACAACAAGAAGAAGCCGTATCCGGTCAGCGTTTATCTGAACAAGAAGCTGATCGACAATTACCGCAAGCGCAAGGCGTTTCTGGAAGAGATCAAGCATGCGGTGGATAGCGACAAGGCGTTGTTCTGTTTCTTCTATGGGGTGACGCCGGAGTTGAAGCAGGTGCCCGGCAAGAAGAACCCCGAAAAGCCTTTCGAGGTCTTCAATGCCAATATCGAGAACCTGGACCACTTCATTATTCGTGAAGCGCCGGGTCTGGAATGACAGTTAGCCCTGGGGCAGTTGCAGATTGACGGCGCCGGGGTGTTGTTTGACGAGTGAGTACGGCAGGATCGACCAGTCGGGTGAATCGCAGGCTCGTTCTATGCGGGCGAAGTACGCTCCGATGTACAAACCTTTTTCGGTGAAGTGCCAGTTGGAATAGCTCCAGTTGTCTTCATTGGTGAAGTCGCAACTGTCTTCATCTCCGCCTGCCGGTTTCTTCATTTCATCCGGGTACAGCGCGGTGAGTTGTTTGATCAGCCACGGCTTGAAGACTTCGCTTTGGTACTTTGAGCGCGCCGCGTCTTCGGCTTCGGTCAGAGGTTTGTCACCGCCTCGGTAACGATCAGCGTGAAGGACTGGCTGACCCTCGCCCACCCAGAGCACGTCTTCGAGCGACAACGGATGGCCGGTTTTCACATCGATGTTAAGTGGTGAATCGCCGAAGTCCGGGTGCGCACCGCCGCAGTCGTAGCTGGTGGAAATGTTCAGGCTGATGACGCTGGGCGAGATAAATGTCGGGGTGACGTCCTGAAGGAATTCGGCGTAACCGCGACCTCGCAATTGGCAACCGTAGTAACTGATGGCCTCGTCCCACAAGCGCCCGAGCAACTGCTGGTTAACCCGTTGCAGATCTTCTTTTGGCATCCCGGATTCAATGCTGAACATGGACATCTTGGTATCAGGCTCTTCCCACCATTGCAGGGAGTAGCCCATGAAGTCCTGCTTTTTACCGGGTTTGAGTTTCAGTCCCTGAAGCCGTAGATATTCGTAGGGCTCGCTCTTGGGCAACTTGGCGATGTAGGGCAATGCATTCGCCGGCACTTCGGGAAGTGGCGTATCGGTGACCAGTACGGGCAACTTTTTGCCCTTCGGGTTTTGCCATTCGCCCTTCCAGCCGCCATCAATCTGTTGCAGTTTCAGCGTGGGTAACGGCTTGCCCGGCTCCATACGATCACTGCCCTCTGTGAGCAGCAAGACGTCATTTTTATAAGTGCCGTTAAGCTCTAGATCGCGGTGAAATTTCTCATAGAAGTAGCGACCGGTGACTTGCTCCGGGTCACTGGTGTCGACTTCGAACACGATCGGCATTTTGCCCAACGTACCGGTGAATACCATCCGGTTATCTTCGGCGTGCGCGGTGGATAGCAGCGAGAACAGCACAGCGGCGCGGGTTGCCAGGCGCATCAGTCCCTTGAGCATTGATCGATCCTTGAAAGAGGAGAAGGCCGCGCCTGGGGTTTGCACGCCGGCGAGGAGAAAGTCGGGGCGGATTATGGCGAGGCCAAGCCAGAGAATCGAGTGCAACCGTACATTTCGGCTGCACATGGGCGCTTAATGAAAAGCCCTGATTTCTCGCCACGCCTCCAGACGTCGCTTCAAAGCACTCTCGATACCCGCCTCATCAACAACGCAATATTCACGCAACCAGTGAGCGACCATTTCGACATTCGGCCAGTAGGTATCTTTCTGACCTTTGCTGCTTCTGGGCGTGTCATTCATTGCGGCATCGAAACCAATCTCTGCACGCTCACTCTGTGGTAAACAGCCCCACTCGGCTGCATTCCCCTCAAAATACCAAGCGATTTCATCAATATGTTTTTGTGCACTGCGATGGCTGCGCCGATAAAACTTGTAGTCGCGACAGACTTGATCCATACGCTGCGGCATGATGCCGGCGTCGACCCAATCCATAAGGCCGTGATTGATCGCATCGCGGATCAATCCTTCACGCCAACGATCAGCAAACCAGGCAACGAAACCTTCTGTGTCAGCCTTTTTCGCATCGGCGAAGACCATGCAGTAACGGGTTTTCACATGGATAACCAACAAAACATGCTTGCGTTGCACCGTGATCGCATGGACTAGCCACTGCTCTACGGAACTGGAGGCTTCGTCATCTTCGATGGCGGGCGACGGCGGTTTGTTGTCCACTGGCGTAATCTTTTTGCCTTTGTGAACACGGCTGAAAAACTTACTGGCGGCTTCGGTGCAATTGAAGATCAACATCCGGGTTCTCTGGTAGTTGCTGGAGGACGGCGCTCGATTACCGATTTTGATTTCTTCCGCTGTAGCCTGGCAATGGTTCATTTAAGCGAAATGCACAGCAGCACAATAATCAGCAACCCGATATAGACCCAGGCATGCACCCGATCTGGTATCCGTCCAATCCATGGCGCGGCCAATCGTATCCCGATGAGCGACCCCACCGTCAGCACCGCAAACGCCAGCAAATCCACATACCCGACAAACCACGCGCCCAATTCAGCCTGACTGAACCCGGCCAACGCCATGTACGTCAGCGTGCCGGCCACTGCCACCGGCACGCTCAACGGATTGGCCATGGACGTCGCTTGCGACATGCTCAATCCACAACGGCGCAACATCGGCACGGTCATGACGCTGCCTCCTACACCGAGAAACGTCGCGATGGCGCCGATGCCTACACCACCTGCGGAAGTTTCCGTAGCGCCAAGTCGGCGTGGGATGACGTGTGGGTTCTGAGTGAGAAATCCTCGTCTGAGCAGGCAGTCGACGATGGTCACGCCGAGGTAGCCGATGAATGCGTAGCGAATCACTTCGCCGCTGACCCAAATCGCGGCTATTGCACCCACGACCGCACCCATTCCGATAAACCCTCCCAACGGCCACAGGTAATGACGGATGAGGTTGCCGGCGCGACGGTGTTTGTCGGTGGCGATCAGGGCGTTGACGATCATTACGCAGGTCGAGGTGGCGACGGCGATGTGCATCGCCGATTGGCCGATCGGGTCGTCGACGCCGTGGCTGGCGGTGAGCAGGCGATACAGCAGCGGCACCACGACGAAGCCGCCGCCGAAGCCGAACAGCACGGCGGTGATGCCGGTCAGGCAGCCGAAGAGGGTCAGCAATAAATACAACATGTCGAGGCGTCCGTGGTGGGAGAGCGGTCGACGATAGAACGGCATCGCTTGGCCTGCTTCAGCAAGTCAGCCAATAATGTTTGCGTTTACGCCAACCACCGGGAAACGCCTGATGCGCAATGTTTCGATCAATCTGCTGGATGACACGCCGCGTGCGGTGGTGGCGATCGGTACGGATTATTCCCACGGTCACTTGCTGCCTTTTCACACGCATCGACGGGCGCAATTGTTGTATGGCGCGACCGGGGTGATGCAGGTCAGTACCCATGACGGCAATTGGGTCGTGCCGCCGCAGCGCGCGGTGTGGATTCCGCCGGGGGTGGCGCACGAGGTGTTGATGCTTGGGGTAAGCACTCGCAGCTTGTATATCGAACCCGATGCGGTGGATTTGGGTGAGCGCTGCCAGGTGATCAGTGTGTCGCTGTTGATGCGGCATTTGCTGATGGAGGCCGTGGAGTTACCGCTGACCTATGACTTGGGCGGACGCGATGGCGTGTTGATTGATCTGTTGCTGCATGAATTGACGCGCAGTGCGCCGCTGCCGTTGCACATTCCGCTGCCGACTGACGGAAAGCTCCTGTCTCTGTGTCAGAACTTTCTGCATCAGCCGTACGCCCACCAATCACCACAGCAGTGGGCTGACCAATTACACATAAGCTTGCGTACCTTCAACAGACTGTTTCGCCAACAAACCGGGCTGAGCTTCAGACAATGGCGGCAGCAGGCTTGCGTGGTCCTGGCGCTGGCACGTTTAGCCTCGGGTGAAGCGGTGACGCGCATCGCACTGGACTTTGGTTATGAAAGCCCGGCGGCGTTCTCGACGATGTTCCGGCGGATCCTCGGGCAGGCACCGTCCGTCTGGTTGGAGGCGGCGAATTAGCGCAAATCAAAAAATGCGTTTGATCCCGGCCGAAAACAACTGTACAAAAACACAGTACATTTTCAATCAGCACTCTTGAGCCCGGAGCACACCATGGCCTCTCTTGCGATGAACCACATCCTCGAACGCATTGCCCTTTTCCAGTTCACCCCGACGCACTGCGTCCAGGCCCGAGCGATGCTGGGCTGGAGCGCGGAACAGCTCTCGCGGGAGGCTGAGGTTTCGGTTGAAGACATTCATCGGTTTGAAGCGCAGCAGGATGTTGCGGATGCGGCTCGGCTGGCGCTGGCTTACCGGTTCGAGGCGCAGGGGCTGGTGTTCTTTCCCGGGTTTGCGCCGGGGCGTAGTGCGAGTTTTCAGAGCGTTTCGTCGGAAGCGGTGGGCCGTGGGGATTTTGCGATGGCTGATTGAGAGAACGAGTTGATCTTTATTCCTAAATAGATATATTTTCGCATGAGTGCAAGGAAGCCGCTCTTGTGGGTCTGCAGTAGCAAGAAAGATCTCAAGCAGATGCCCACAGACGTACAGGATGTTTTTGGTTATGCACTGGATTTGGCCCAGAGTGGTTTGAAGCATCCGGATGCAAAACCCCTGAAAGGGTTTGGAGGCGCAGGTGTGCTGGAGCTGATCGAAGACTTCGATACCAACACCTACCGCGCCATTTACACGGTTCGTTTCGGCAGTGCCATTTATGTATTGCAGTGCTTTCAAAAGAAGTCGACTACCGGAATCAAAACGGCTCAGTCCGACATTGATCTGATACGAAACCGTCTTCGAGCCGCTCAGGATCACGCGAAAGGATCAGAAAATGATAGAAATTGAAAAAGGTAGCGGGAACGTCTACCAAGACCTCGAACTGCCCAATGCCAGTGAAATGCAGGTTAAGTCGCAGCTCGCGGCGAAGATCGGCGAGATCATCAAGGCTCGCCATCTCACTCAGATTCAGGCGTCTGAAATCCTTGGATTATCCCAACCAAAACTTTCCGAAATGCTACGGGGGAAATTTCGAGGGATCAGTGAAGCCAAAATGATGGAATGTCTTTCTCATCTTGGGCGAGATGTGCAAATCGTAGTGAAATCGGCCCCCCGATCACGAAAAGAAGGCCGAATTGAAGTGGTGTTTGCTTAACCTGAAACTCATTAAGCGCTCTGCACCACACCCTCACTCTCCCCTTCAACCGCCAACCACCACGCCTCCCCGCGTTGCGGTTGAGCGATGTTAAACGCCTCACCCATTTGCGGCGTGGTAATCGAAACACTGCGTTCCCACGCCAGTGCCAGAATCCGGTCGAACGGTTCGTGCCAGGCGTGCATCGCCAGGTCGAAAGTGCCGTTGTGGATCGGGAAGAGCCAGCGGCCCTTGAGGTCGATGTGCGCTTGCAGGGTTTCTTCGGGCTGCATGTGCACGTGCGGCCATTCGACGTTGTAGGCGCCGGTTTCCATCAGGGTCAGGTCGAAGGGGCCGAACTGTTCGCCGATGCGTTTGAAGCCATCGAAGTAGCCGCTGTCGCCACTGAAGAAGATTCGCGTGTCGCCGTCGATCATTACCCATGACGCCCACAGTGAGCTGTTGCCATCGAACAGGCCACGGCCGGAAAAGTGCTGTGACGGTGTGGCGACGAAACGGATGCCGGCAATCTCTGCGCCCTGCCACCAATCGTACTGACGGACTTTACTGGCATCGATACCCCATTTGATCAGCGTGTCGCCGACGCCCAGTGGCGTGAGGAACAGGTTGGTCTTGGCGGCCAGTCTGAGCACGGCCTGGTAATCGAGGTGGTCGTAATGGTTGTGCGACAGGATCACCGCTTCGATCGGCGGCAACTGGTCGATGCTGATCGGTGGCTGGTGGAAGCGTTTCGGTCCGGCCCACTGCACCGGCGATGCGCGCTCGGCGAAGACCGGGTCGGTGATGAAGAATTTGTCGCGCAGCTTCAACAGCAAGGTCGAGTGACCGAGGCGATAGACGCTGTGATTGGGCGCTGCCAGCAGCTCTTCTCGAGTCAACGCCTGCACCGGGATCGGCGCGGCGGGCCGGGTGTTGCGCGGTTTGTGGAAAATCATGTTCCACATGATCCGCAGCATTTTGCGCAGGCCTTCGCGTTGCACGGGTGCGTGGTTGCGAAACAGCCCCTGATTCTGCCGCGAGGCTTCAGGCGTGGATGTGTTATCCGGGAGCGAAACTGGATTGGCCATGACTGAATGACTCCAGAAAAACCGCGCAATTCGCGGTTTTTCCACGGTGGGACGATAAATGGCCAAAGCTGCACGCATAGGCCGAACGGTCTGTTTTTAGGCTGCGAGGATTAACGCAACATTACACTGATCGGTGTAGTTTCTAGGTTGCATCAAAGCGGATGACAAGTAAACTGCCAAGTGTAATTTCATCTTTTCTCTGCCGAAGCGTACTTATGACAGTTCCACTGCGACTCACCGACCGTAAACGCGAAGCCATTATTCAGGCGGCGATTGCCGAATTCCGTGCCAACGGTTTCGAGATCACCAGCATGGACAAAATCGCGGCCACCGCCGGTGTGTCGAAGCGTACGGTGTACAACCATTTCCCCAGCAAAGAAGAGCTGTTCGCCGAAATTCTCAATCAGTTGTGGGCACGCATCAGTGCCGAGCAAGCGGTGACCTACAACCGCGATCAGCCGTTGCGCGAGCAATTACGGCAGATGCTGCAGGCCAAGGTGCAGTTGATGGCTGACGAGAATTTCCTGACCCTGGCACGGGTGGCAATTGCTGCGACCATTCATTCGCCGGAGCGCGCGCAGAACATGATCGAGCGCATGGGCGAGCGCGAAGAAGCTCTGACCGTGTGGATTCGCGCCGCGCAGGCCGACGGCCGATTGAAACCGGTCGACCCGGAATTCGCCGCCCATCAAGTGCAAGGCTTGCTCAAGACCTTTGCCTTCTGGCCACAGATGTCGATGGGCCGCGCCGCTCTTGATGTCGACATGCAGAACACCGTCGCCGAATCGGCGCTGGAAATGTTTTTGGCCCACTATCAGCTCTAAATCGCCCTTTTCCTGTGCGAGTCATCGATTAAATGGCTCGGAAGGACACTGATTATTCCCGTTGGAATAAATGACAATGTCCGACAATCGACCGACGAACGGTTAGCCTGAGAAAAATACCGCAAAGTATTTCAGGATGAATTTCGCGCAGGGCATCATGGAAAACCAACGCGGCAAAGGCTTGTCATTCGCCAGGCGCATTTACCTGCCCCGGTCCATTGGTCTGGGGGTCGGTTTTTTCAGCGTCGGAGCAGCGTTGTATCCGCTGAATATGCCCGGCTGGATCTGGGGACTGTTGTTGTTCAACGGCTTCGCCTGGCCGCATCTGGCCTATCAGATCTCCACACGTTCGACTTTTCCGTATCAGGCTGAACGCCGCAATTTACTGTACGACTCGCTATGCGGTGGCTTCTGGGCGGCGTGCTTTCAGTTCAGCCCGCTGACCACCGTGACCATCCTGTCGATGATGACCATGAACAACGTCGCCGCCGGTGGCTATCGGTTGTTCGTGTTCGGCGCCCTCGCGCAAGTCGCCGGCGTGTTGCTGGGCTGGATGATCGTTGGTTTCAAATTCAGCCTGACGATGACGCAGGCGCAAGTCTGGGCCTGCCTGCCGATGCTCACCCTGTATCCACTGGCGCTGGGCATGGTCTGTTATCGCCTGGCGATCAAACTCTCTCAGCACAAACGCACCCTGAGTACCCTCAGCCGTACAGACAGCCTCACCGGTCTGCTCAACCACGGCGCCTGGAAAGACCTGCTGCACCTGAAGTTTCAACAATGTCGCCAACACAACACCCAAGCCACGCTGGCGTTGATCGACATCGATCACTTCAAGGAGATCAATGACAGCTTCGGGCACATCGTCGGCGATGCGGTGCTGCGGCAATTGAGTCACGACCTCAAACGCCTGCTCGATCAATACGAGTTGGCCGGACGCTACGGCGGTGACGAGTTCTGCGTGATCCTGCCGACACTGCCGCTGAACAAGGCCGAAGCGCTGATGGAGCAAGTGCGCGAGGCATTGCAACAATATCGTCATCCGCAGGTGACAGCGTTGCGAGTGGGCCTGAGTATCGGTCTGGCGCGGTATCAGCCCTTGTACAAGGATGCCCTCGACTGGCTGGACGATGCCGACAAAGCGCTCTACACCGCCAAACACAAGGGCCGCAACACTATAAGTGTGGCCTTGAGCCGTACCGCGACGGACAACGCGGGCGCCTGAAAAGTTATACAAAATTACAAATAATTACTTTCTTGTACAACTTTATGAAGTTTTGTATAAGTAGCCATCTGCCAGTTAAGGAATGCTGGCATTGAGCAGTCACCGCCGAATGCCGTCCGCGCATTCGGTCTGCCAGCGCGGAAATAGGGACTGAATCCTCGATCCTCCCCCTCTTCCAGAGTACTGCGAGCATGTTCTTCAATCGCCACAAATCCGCCGTCGACGACCTTCAGCGCACCCTCACCGAACAAGCCGGCCTGCTCGATGCGATCAATCGCTCGATGGCGGTGATCGAGTTCGACCTCGATGGCGTGGTGCTGCGCGCCAATGACAACTTTCTCAAGACCATGGGTTACACCGCCGAACAAGCGATCGGCCAGCCCCATCGACGTTTTTGCACACCAGAGTTCGGCCGTAGTGCCCAATACACGGATTTGTGGTCGCGCCTGAAAAACGGCCAGTTTCAGTCCGGCACGTTCGAACGGGTCAACAGCAAGGGCCAGCCGGTCTGGCTCGAAGCCAGTTACAACCCGATCAAGGATGCGTCGGGACGGGTGGTGAAAGTGGTCAAGTACGCCATGGACGTGACGGCCAAGGTGCAACAGGAAAGTGAAGCCAACGCCAAGTTGCAGGCCATTGACCGGGCAATGGCGGTTATCGAATTCAATCTCGACGGCAGTATTCTCACGGCCAATCAGAATTTTCTGACGCGCATGGGTTACACCCTGGCCGAGCTGAAAGGTAAACACCATCGATTGTTCTGCACACCGGAACTGGTCAACAGCAGCGCTTATCAGGATTTCTGGCGGCGCTTGAACCAGGGCGAACTGTTCCACGGTCAGTTCGAGCGCGTGGATAAGCGCGGACAAACCGTGTGGCTCGAGGCCAATTACAACCCGGTCTATGACGCCGCCGGGCGCTTGTGCAAAGTGGTGAAATTCGCCTCCGATGTGACCGCGCGCGTCGAGCAACACGAGCAGGATGCACGCAGTGCCAGCGCGGCGTATCACATCTCGGTGGCCACGCGGAAAGTCGCCGAGCAAGGTACGCAAGTGATCCAGCAGGCCGCCAGCGAAATGCGCGAAATCGCCGAGGACATTGCCCAATCTTCAACGTTGATTGCGCAATTGGGTGAACGCTCCGAGCAGATCACCGCCATCGTCAACACCATCCGCGCGATTGCCGACCAGACCAATCTGCTGGCCCTTAACGCCGCGATTGAAGCTGCGCGCGCCGGTGAGCAGGGTCGCGGATTTGCCGTGGTTGCCGATGAAGTGCGACAACTGGCGGCACGTACCAGCGGTTCGACGGCGGAGATTTCCAGCATGATCGGTTTGATCCAGAGCGAAACCCGCCAGGCCATCAAGAGCATGGAAGGCACCCGGGGGCGCGCGGCTGAAGGGGTCGAGTTGGCGAATCAGGCGGGGACGGTGATCTTGCAGATTCGCGATGGCGCCAGTGAGGCGGTGGATGCGGTGAGCATGTTTGCCAATGAGCGGGTGCCAGGGTAATTGATGCAGAGTCAGTAGACCGAGGCGCGGCCTTCGCGAGCAGGCTCGCTCCCACAGGGAAATGCATTCCAATGTGGGAGCGAGCCTGCTCGCGAAGAGGTCGGCTGCCACAACGCAGGGCTATAGTGACTACACGTCCCACGCCCTGCCGAGTGCCTCATGACCACTGAAAAACCCGCATCGCCTGAAACAGCTCCCGTCGATCACCTGCGCTTCCACCGCCCTCACGCCCACCTCAGCACCACCTTCGGCAACGACAAATTCGCTCTGCGCGCCGAGGCGTTTGCGCGGTTCTTCGGCACGCCGATGTTTCTCGGCGCACAAACCCTGATTGTGCTGTTGTGGGTCTGCCTCAACGTGTTTGGCGTGACCACCTTCGACGTTTACCCGTTCATCCTGTTGAACCTCGCCTTCAGCCTGCAATCGGCCTACGCCGCGCCGCTGATTCTGCTGGCACAAACCCGTCAGGCCGCCCGCGACAAGGCGCAAGCCGATGCCGATGCGCTACACCGTGAAGCGTTGGCGCAGGCCAATACCGAACGCCAGGCGCAAGCCGCGAAGAATACCGCGCAACTGCTTGAACTGCTGGAGCAGAACACCCGCCTGACCGAGATGACCAAAAACCTCACCGAGCGCATTGCCAACCTGACCAGCGAGCTGCACGATCACATGCGCCAGAATCCGCAGCGCTGATCACGGCAACCGCAGCGCCCGCCCCAACTCATCGAACAGTGTCACCACCGAGCGCAAGGCCCGGCAATCCGGACGAGTCAGCAGCCACAGCGCGGTGTCGTAACCGTGCAGCGGTTCGCTCAACGCCTGTAAGCCGTCGGTGATCAGAAAATCCGGTAACGCTGCAACGCCGAGGCCTGCGCGAACCAGTTCTGTGACTGACAACATGCTGTTGCAGCGATAGCCCGGTGTCACGCCGGGCAGCTGTTGGCGACGCCACGCAATCGTCGGGTGATCGGGGAGAAAGTCATCAGGGGCGATCCACGTCAGCGCCGCCAGATCCGACGCATCGACGTTCTGCAGATAACGCGAACTGGCGCAGACCCGGTAGGAAATCTTCGCCAGTTGCCGTCCGACCAGATGCTCGGGTGGCGTACGCGTCAAGCGCAGGGCGATGTCGGCATCGCGGCGACTGAGGTTGGCGAAATCGTTGGAGGTGCTCAGTTCAAGGGTCAGCGCCGGGTAATTGGGCATGAACTGCGCCAGCGCCGGCAGCAGCAAGCTCTGCAACACCGAATCGGTGCAGGTCAGTCGCACCGTGCCGCTGACCACTTCGCCGCCCTGCTCCACGCCGATACGCGCGGCTTCCAGTGCCTGTTCGGCGCGTTCGGCTTGCTCGGCCAGTGTCTGCGCGAGGGTTGTCGGCAGGTAACCGGCGCGGCTTTTTTCGAACAGTTGCTGACCGAGCGCAGCTTCGAGACGGCGCACAGCGCGGAAGACTGTCGACACGTCGACTTTCAACAAGTGCGAGGCCCGGGCCAGAGAGCCGCCGCGTACCAAGGCGAGAATCAGGGCCAGGTCGGGGTAGTCGAGCTGATAGTGCGCCGCTGCATTGATCACTTGGGGAAATGCCCATATTGAGTGCGTGAACGCCAATCTATAGTGAGTGCCATCAATCAACAAGCGCAGGGAACCCCCATGGAAAACAGCGCCATCCGTATCGCCCTGATTGGCGATTACGACCCGCAGGTCACCGCCCACCAAGCCATTCCCGTCGCCCTCGGTCTGGTCGCCGAACACCTCAACCGCAACGTGCAATTCGAATGGTTGCCCACCGAGCAGATCCACGCCGATACGCCGCTCGAGCGCTTCAACGGTTTCTGGTGCGTACCCGCCAGCCCTTACAAAAGTGAAGCCGGCGCACTTTGGGCGATCCGTTTTGCTCGCGAACAGCAGCGCCCTTTCCTCGGCACCTGCGGCGGTTTTCAGCATGCCGTGCTGGAGTTTTCCCGCAACGTGCTGGGCTGGGTGGATGCGGAACACGGTGAAACATCGCCCGACTCTGAACGCGCGGTACTCACGCCGTTGACCTGTTCGCTGGTCGAAGCGGTGGACAGCATTCATCTGCTGCCCGGCTCGTTGATCGCCAAGGCGTACGAAACGTCGCAGATTCGTGAAGGCTATCGCTGCCGCTTCGGTGTGAATCCGCAGTTCGAACAGCAACTGTTGAACGATCGGCTACAGGCAGTCGGTCATGATTCGTCAGGGGATCTACGCGCGATTGAACTCAAGGAGCACTGCTTCTTTGTCGCGACGTTGTTTCAACCAGAACGCGCCGCGCTCAAAGGGCAGATGCCGACGCTGGTGCGCGCGTTTGTTGAAGCTTGCATGGAGCCGCGTTGATGACTGATTGCTTTGCGGTGATTTTTACCTCGACTCGAACCGAGGGTGACAACGGCTATGCCGAGGCGGCTGAGCGTATGGATTTGCTGGTGCGTGAACAGCCGGGGTTTCTTGGTGTGGAGTCGGTTCGAGGGGCGGATGGCTTCGGGATTACGGTGTCGTATTGGCAGAGCGAAGCGGCGATTCTGGCGTGGCGGCAGAACCCGGAGCATCGGGTGATTCAGGAGCGTGGGCGTTTGGAGTGGTATTCGGCGTTTCATACGCGAGTGTGTCGGGTTGAGCGTGAATATCGGTTCGGGCACTAAAATGGCGGCGCATTGGCGGCCGCTTTCGCGAGCAGGCTCGCTCCCACAATGGATTTGTGATCGACGCAGATCCAATGTGGGAGCGAGCCTGCTCGCGAAGAGGCCCTCACCCTCACAGCAAAACTTCAGCCGCGCAGCAGACTGCGCACCGCCTCAATCTCCGGCACGTCAACCTTGCTCATATAAACGCGCAACGGCTCGGTGATGTTGATCCGATCATCGATGTTCTGATCCAGCAACAGCTGAATCAACTCGCGTTTAAGCGTCATGGTCTGCGCTGTTGCCGGCGCCCAGACGAATTCATTCACAGGAATAATCCCGTCATCAGCGACGTCCATGCCGAAAGAGTCCTCGCTGAAGCGCACGATGTACTGAGCGGTCTTGCGGTTGAGGCCGACAAATCCTTTGAGATCGTCGGCGGCCTGGCAGATGAGTTGGGAGGTGATGCGCATGGTAAACCTCACGAAAAGTGTTCGATGGTTTACACGCAGGGCATTTGAACGGCGCGCCCTCTGCCGGGACGTCTGCCGTGGGCAAGCGTACTGCAAACGGCGCCACAAAAGTGCAGGAAAAATCGCTTTTAATACGTTTATGTCGGTCCTGCGATAGCACCCGAGCGATTCAGTTGTTAAAAGGTACGTCTTTGAAAATGCCCTGCGAAAGGAACTCGAACATGCCCGCTACTTTCACCAAAAGCGCTCTGGTCCTGAGCCTGCTGCTCGGCCTCGGTCAGGCGCACGCCGCCAGCCAGACGGATCCGAATGCAGTCGCTGCCGCCAACGGCATCCCGCACCCGGCAGTCATTGCCCACCGTGGCGCGTCCTTCGATGCACCGGAATCCACGGCCGCGTCCTACAAACTGGCGCGTGATCTGGGCGCCGATTACCTGGAAATGGACTTGCAGCGCAGCAAGGACGGCGTGCTGTTCGCCCTGCACGACAACAATCTGCAGCGCACCACCGACGTCGCGACCAAGTTCCCGGAGCGCAAGGACAGCCCGGCCAACGCCTTCACCATGGCCGAACTGAAAAGCCTCGACGCCGGTAGCTGGTACAACAAGGCCTACCCTGATCGCGCCCGCCCGACTTACGCCGGGCTGAAGATTCTGACCCTCGATGAAATCATCGACATCGCCCAGGCCAACCCGCAACACAAGCCGGGCCTGTACATCGAAACCAAAGAGCCGCAGCTGTTTCCCGGGATAGAGAAAGACCTGAAAGAG
The DNA here is from genome assembly GCF_977020205.1 of Pseudomonas sp. AIG. Taxonomy (NCBI): domain Bacteria; kingdom Pseudomonadati; phylum Pseudomonadota; class Gammaproteobacteria; order Pseudomonadales; family Pseudomonadaceae; genus Pseudomonas; species Pseudomonas sp. AIG. Next base: position 50,608 of record NZ_CDROCK010000035.1, read on the forward strand.
AAACTGCAGGACCGCGGCTGGCTGAGCCCGGCCGGTTCGAAACTGGCGAAAAGTGCGCTGGGCGTTGGTCAGGGCAAAGGCAAGGTGATCCTGCAAACGTTCGAGAAAAACAGCCTCGAACTGCTGGAAAAAGAAATGCCGCAAGTGCCGAAAATTCTCCTGTTGTGGGTTGGTGAAGGCAGCATCGAGCCGAAATCCAAGGTGACGTTTGCCGAGTCCGGCGAGAAGGACAAAAACGTTTTCTACGGCAAACAAGAGCCGAAGTCCGAAGCCGAGTTCAAGCAATGGGTAGATTACGCCAAGGCTCAAGGTGCAATCGGCACAGGGCCGTCGGCGAAGCTGACCAAGGGTGGCGACCAGAGCTATTCGGATCTGGTGCAACCGTGGATGAACAAATACACCCACGATCAAGGCCGGCGGGGTCATGTCTACACCGTCGACGAGCCGGTGGATTTCGAGAAAGTCATGGCCGCTGGTGTCGACGGTATCTTCACCAACCGTGCCAGCGAACTGTTGAAGTTCTATAAACGCCCGGCTGCCGCCAGTGTTGACCAGGTGTTGAAGAACAACGGTTTCTGATCTGAAATCGAGGTGCCTTCATCGCGGGCAAGCCACGCTCCCACAAGTTCTGTGCAGGGGCATGGCTTGCCTGTTTTGTTTGGGTGCGGGGTTTTAAGGGTGAGTTAAGTTGCGCCGGTTAACCTGAGGCCACTTAAACGAATCACCCCAAGGAACGAACCGATGAAAACTTTGACTGCCCTGTTTACCGCCGCTGCCCTGACCCTTACCGCTGGCCTGGCCCAGGCTGATGTTCGCGTCGACCAGATTCCTGAACTGGTTAAGTCCGGCAAGATCAAGTCGCTGGAGTCGATGAACGCCGAAGCGTTGAAACTGCACCCGGGTGCGACCATCACTGACACGGATCTGGATAACCACTTCAATGGTTATGAGTATGAAGTTGAGCTGAAGACGGCTGATGGCAAAGAGTTCGATGTGGACTTTGATGCGACCACTGGCAAGGTGTTGAGCAACAAGCAAGACACTTGATTTACCAAACAACCAAAAGCCGCACGATTGAGAGATCGTGCGGCTTTTTTGTGTCTGGCGTAAATCCATGTGGGAGCGAGCTTGCTCGCGAAAACGGAGCGTCAGCCACTATAGATATTGACTGAACAAGCGCCTTCGCGAGCAAGCTCGCTCCCACAGTGGATCGGCTTAGCTGCAGAACCTTGGCAGACAGAGAATCCCTGTAGGAGTGAGCCTGCTCGCGATCGCGGTGGGTCAGCAACGGGGATGTCGACTGATTCACCGCGATCGCGAGCAGGCTCACTCCTACAAGGGAATGCGGTGATGCTTAGGCCGAGGTGCTGACCAGCGAACCGGAAGTGCTGCTGTCGGAATCCTGCAACGCCTGCAACAGCGAGGCTGTGGCAGTGGACAGAGAAGCCGAGGTAGCGGTGATCTGCGCCTGAGCCGCCGCCACTTCAGTCGCCTTGGCATCCGAACTTTCCTGCTTCGCCTGCGCCGCTTGCAACGCCTGCTGTTCTTCCTGCAATTGCTTCTGCAGTTCGGCAATCTGCTTGCGCAGTTCTTTCACCGAATCCGATTCTTCACTGCTGCTGGAACTGCTGTCACCCGTCTGAGCGGCCCCACCACCGGCGGCGACTTTACCGCTATCGGCCGTCGCGCCCGTGCTGGCGGTTGCTGAGGTAGACGTGTCGTCACCGACGTCACTGATCGAGGTTTTGCTGGTGGGTGTCGTGACGGTCTGATTGATCGAAACAGAAGTGATGCTGACCATGGAAAGGCTCCAATGCCGGTTATAGATAACCGGTCATCGACCATGGCCGCCTCAATTTGAGATCGACTGTGTACCGACTCGGTATCCGAACCGGTACACGGTCAATGCGTCAGGCGCTCAAGCGCGCGGTGACTTCGTTCAGTTGCCCGGACAGGCCATGCAGGTTCTGGCTGGCGCTTTCGGTGCGCTGCACGTTGTCGAGGTTGGTGCTGGCGATCGAGGTGATCTCGGTGAGGTTGCGCGAGATGTCCTCGGCCACCGAGGTCTGCTCTTCGGCAGCGGTGGCGATCTGACGGTTCATGTCGCGGATCGCTTCCACGGCGTGCGTGATGCGCTCCAGCATCGCCCCGGCCTGAGTCACTTGCTCGACACTTTCATCGCTGCGCGTCTGGCCGCTGTCGATGGCTTGCGCTGCGTCCACTGCGCCGGTCTGCACGCTCTGGATGATCTGGTTGATCTCGATGATCGACTCGGCGGTGCGTTGTGCCAGATTGCGCACTTCATCGGCGACCACGGCAAAACCACGCCCGGCTTCACCGGCGCGTGCCGCTTCGATCGCAGCGTTGAGCGCCAGCAGGTTGGTCTGTTCGGCAATGCCGCGAATCACTTCCAGTACTTTACCGATGCGGCCGCTGTCAGCTTCCAGACGACGGATCACCGTAGCGGTGTTGGCGATCTCGCCGCGCATCTGGGTGATCGAATGGATGGTGCTCTGCATGACCTTTTCACCCTGTTGGGCGGACTGGTCGGCATCGTCGGCCGCACGTGCGGCGTCGGCGGCGTGACGCGCCACTTCCTGCGCGGTGGCGGACATTTCGTTCATCGCCGTGGCCACCTGATCGGTGCGATTGAACTGCTCGTTGGTGCCGCCGGCCATGGTCGTGGCAATGGCGTTCAACTCACCGCTGGCGCTGTCCAGATCCGACGCACTGCGTTGCAAACGGGTGAAGGTGTCGGCGAGGAAATCACGCAGGGTGTTGGCCGCAGCGGCGAGATTGCCCAACTCATCCTGACGGTCGCTGACCACACGTTCGGCGAGTTTGCCGCGACTCAACTGGGTGACGTAATCGATCAGTTTGCGGATCGGTTCGACCAGATTGCGGTTGACCAGCCACAGACTGAGCAGGCCGATCAACAGGCCCGACGCGAGCATCACCAGCAGACCGAACAACACCGTGCGATCGGCCTCGGCACTGATCAGCGCCGACTGCTCTGTCCCTTGCTTGCGCAACTCGCTGACCAGTTCACTCATCTGATCGCTGGTAGCACGATCGACACCTTTGACGGCGCTGTCGCCTGCCGTTGGATCGCCACCGGCCGCCACGTAGGCATCGCGGCCCTTCTGATAGGCAGAACCGAGCTGACGATGCTCATCGCGCAGGCGTTCGATGCGGTTTTTCAGGCTAGGCTCGAGGCCTTTCTGCCCGGCCAGTTCGCCGAGGATGTTTTGCACATCGCGCTGGCGATCTTCGAACTGGCTCCAGTATTTGGCCAGGTCCGCCGGTTGTTTGCCGCGCAGCAGAACGTTTTTCCACTCCTGCACCTGCACCTTGAATTGCAGGTTGGCTTCGTCGATCAATTGCGACGTGTGCAAGGGGCCGGCGATCAACTGGCTGTAGCTTTGCACGCCGTTGGACAGGAAATGAAAACACGCCAGCGCGATCAACAGCATCGCCAGCAGGCTACCGCTCAGCAGGGCGAGAATTTGCGCTCTCAGGGATTTTTGCAGCATCGCAAGATACTCAGGACAAGGATGAGGCACGCCCGGTAAGGCGTGAAATTTTGCCGGACATCCATGTCGGCGAGCCTTGGCTCATGGCCAATGGCGCGCAACCTAACGCACCTGTGATCGGCGCGCCAGAGCGCTTCTTGAAGAAAATCCGACCGTCGGTAAGTCGCTGATTTGACGTCACTTTGCTGTCACATAAACGTCATGTGACATTGCGATGATGCGGCTCAGTGAACCTGCCATTTGCGCGACCGATGCCCCCTCTTCGCAGCGAGCCTTCATGAACCACAGCCTCGATATCAGTCATCGCGATCCTGATCTGTTCGGCCTGCTCTACGGCTTTCGCTTCCTGCCCGGCGAACGTGGCCGCGAAGTCGATTCGGCCACGGCATTGCGCTGTTTGCAGGACGACAGCGACAGCGGTGAATTCCTTTGGCTGCACCTCAATCTGGCGCATGCGGCGTGCGAGCGCTGGATGAAAAGTCATCTGCAACTGCCCGAAGAGTTTTTCGAGGCGCTGCACGAAGGCTCACGGTCGACGCGCATCGAGCATGTCGACTCGGCGTTGCTGGCGGTGGTCAACGATGTGGTGTTCAACCTCAGCAGCATGGTCTCCTCGGACGTGTCGACGCTGTGGGTCTGTGTGCGCAGCAAACTGATCGTCAGTGCGCGTCTGCAACCGCTGCATTCGGTGGACAAATTGCGCTCGTCGGTGAAGGCCGGCGAGCGCTTTCGTTCGCCCTCGGAGCTGCTCGTGCATCTGCTCCGTGACCAAGGCGAAGTGCTCACGCAGATCGTGCGCAAGACCAGCCTGAGCGTCGATCAGGTCGAGGACGAATTGCTTTCCTCGCGGCTGTCGACCAACCGTGCCGAACTCGGTGCCAACCGCCGCGTGCTGGTGCGATTGCAACGGTTGTTGGCGCTGGAACCGGGCTCGTTGCTGCGTCTGCTCAACCGGCCGCCGCCGTGGTTGCAGAAGGAGGACGTCAAGGAGCTGCGCAAATCCACCGAGGAGTTTGCGCTGATCATCAACGACCTCACGGCTCTCGGTGAGCGGATCAAACTGCTGCAGGAGGAGATCGCCGCCAACCTCAACGAACAGAGCAACCGCACGCTGTTCACCCTGACCGTGGTGACGGTGCTGGCGCTGCCGATCAATATCATTGCCGGTTTTTTCGGGATGAATGTGGGTGGCGTGCCGTTGTCGCAGGATCCGGAGGGGTTCTGGATATTGGTCGCGCTGGTGGCGACGTTCACCGTGATTGCCGGGCGTTGGGCGTTTCGCAAGCGCGGGGATTATTGACTTCTCCACACGCTCGTTCCCACGCTCTGCGTGGGAATGCATCAAGTGACGCTCTGCGTCACAGGGACGCGGAGCGTCCCGGGCGGCGTTCCCACGCAGAGCGTGGGAACGAGCAGAAGACCGACGGTGGGATTAATCCGCCAAACACTGACATGGCGCAGTCTCTCTGTAACATTCTGCAATGATCATGGGCGACATTCCTTCCCTCGCTCAGGATTGTCCTCCCATGGCTACTCCCTCCCTGACCGCCAGCCCCGCGTCCGCCGCCAGCGGCAGGCCGGCCCTCGACAAGAAAACCGGCCCGTTCACCTACGTGATCTTTTTCGCCGTGTTGGCGATGGGGATGCTCTTCACCGCCTACAGCCTGATGCACGACATGCACGAACTCGGCACGGTGGTGACCACCTGGACGCCGTTCCTGTTGCTTGGTGTGGCGCTGTTGATTGCGCTGGGTTTCGAGTTCGTCAACGGCTTCCATGACACCGCCAACGCCGTCGCAACGGTGATCTATACCCATTCGCTGCCGCCGAATGTGGCCGTGGTCTGGTCGGGCTTCTTCAACTTCCTCGGCGTGCTGCTCTCGAGCGGTGCGGTGGCGTTCGGCATCATCGCGTTGCTGCCGGTGGAGCTGATTCTGCAGGTCGGTTCGTCTGCCGGTTTCTCGATGATTTTCGCCCTGCTGATCGCGGCGATCCTGTGGAACCTCGGCACCTGGTGGCTGTGTTTGCCGGCGTCGTCTTCGCACACGCTGATCGGTTCGATTATCGGTGTCGGTGTGGCCAATGCCTTGATGCACGGCCGCGACGGCACCAGCGGTGTCGACTGGGCACAGGCGACCAAGATCGGTTACGCCTTGCTGCTGTCGCCACTGGTGGGCTTCGGCTGTGCGGCGCTGTTGCTGCTGGCGCTGCGCGCGTTCGTGAAAAACCGTTCGCTGTACAAGGCACCGGAGGGCAACACGCCGCCGCCGTGGTGGATTCGCGGTTTGCTGATTTTGACTTGCACCGGCGTGTCCTTCGCTCACGGTTCCAATGACGGCCAGAAAGGCATGGGCCTGATCATGCTGATTCTGGTCGGCACGCTGCCGATGGCCTACGCACTCAACCGCACCATGCCGGAAGAACAGTCGCTGCAGTTTGCCGCCGTGGCGCAAGTCACCCAGCAAGCACTGGTGAAAAGTGCACCGCTGCCGACGCCGGCCGATCCGCGTGCAGTGCTCTCCGACTACGTGCGCAGCAAGGACGCCACGCCGCAACTGATCCCCGCCCTCGCCGCCCTCACCGGACACATTGGCGAAGAAGTCAAAGGCTACGGTTCGCTGGCGAAAGTCCCGGCCGAAGCCATGGGTAACGTGCGTAACGACATGTACCTGGCCAGCGAAAGTATTCGCCTGATGGACAAGAACAAGGTCGGCAATTTCGACGCCGACACCAGCAGCAAACTGCAACTGTTCAAGCAACAGATCGACAACGCCACGCGATTTATTCCGCTGTGGGTGAAGATCGCCGTGGCCATTGCGCTGGGTCTGGGCACCATGGTTGGCTGGAAGCGGATTGTGGTGACGGTCGGCGAGAAGATCGGCAAGACCCATCTGACGTATGCCCAGGGTGCCTCGGCGGAAACCGTGGCGATGCTGACCATTGGCGCGGCGGACATGTTTGGTTTGCCGGTGTCGACGACGCATGTGTTGTCCTCGGGTGTGGCCGGGACCATGGTTGCCAATGGTGGTGGGTTGCAGATGAGGACCATCCGCAATCTGTTGATGGCGTGGGTGCTGACGCTGCCGGCCGCGATTCTGCTGTCGGGCAGCCTTTACTGGCTGTTCACCCAGATCTTCTGACCGAAGAAAGTCCCCTGTAGGAGTGAGCCTGCTCGCGATAGCGGTGTATCAGTCAACATTGATTAAACTGACACACCGCTATCGCGAGCAGGCTCACTCCTACAGTTTTGACCGGTGTTCAGGTTCAGAGCGCGGAGCGAATCAGATCGCCGAGCCAATCCATGAATACCCGCACTCGTAAAGGTAGGTGTCGCTGCCTGGCATACAGCAATGAAATCCCCATCGCTGGCGCCGTGAATTGCGGCAACACCGTCACCAGTTCACCGTTATCCAGATGCGGTTGCATGCCGGTACGCGGCACCTGAGTCAGACCGAAGCCGCCAAGGCACGCCGACTCGTAAGCGTCAGTGCTGTTGACCGTAATGCTGCCAGCCATCGGCAGGCGTTTAACCTGACCACCCTCCTCGTACACAAACCCTTCCGAACGCGAACCCAATACGCCGACGTAATGCACCAGCCGATGCTGCGCGAGATCTTCCAGTGTCTGCGGCACGCCGTAGCGCGCGAGGTACGCGGGACTGGCGCAATTGACCATGGGGAAGTCACCAAGATGCCGCGCGACCACCGATTGATCGGGCTGCGCGCCAATCCGCACCACGCAATCGAACCCTTCGCTGAGCAGATCCACGCGGCGATCGGTGCTGCTGATTTCCAGCTCCAGATTCGGGTGGCGATCCATGAACTGCGGCAGGCTCGGCATCACCAGACGCCGCGCGAGAATGTTCGGCAGATCGACCCGAATGCGCCCGGTCAGCGAAGCCTCGTCCTGGCGGAACAAGCCTTCGATCTCGTCCATGTGCGAGAGCAGATCCTTGCTGCGTTCGTACAGCACCAGACCGTCCTGAGTTGCCTGCACTTTGCGCGTGGTGCGTTGCAACAGGCGTGTACCGAGCAGGGCTTCCAGCGCTTGCACATGCTCCGACACGGTCGAGCGCGGCAAGCCAAGGCTCTCGCCCGCGAGGGTGAAACTCGACAATTCGCTGACCCGGACGAAGGTGCGCAGCAGTTCCAGTTTGTTCATGGCAGGCCTTTGATTGTTCGGCTGATCCGATCAGTGATTCCGATTTCAGTCTGTTTATCACCTCCCTGCGGATAAATAAACTGAGTCCATCATCACCACTCACCGCAATCGAGGAAGTCCCATGAACCGAAAAATCGCATTGATTACTGGCGCCAGCCGTGGCCTGGGCAAAAACGCAGCGCTGCACTTGGCCGCTCAGGGCATCGACGTTATCGGCACTTACAACAGCCGTGCTGACGAAGCTCAGGCGCTGGTTGCCGAAGTGCAAGCACTTGGCGGCAAAGCCGTGATGCTGCAACTGGACGTCGGCCGCAGCGAAAGCTTTGCCGATTTCGGTAAACATGTTGAGCAGGCGTTGCAGCAGACTTTCGACCGTCAGCGTTTTGATTTCCTGATCAACAATGCCGGGATCGGTGTGCATGCACTGTTCGCCGAAACCACGCCGGAGCAGTTCGATTTGCTGATGAATATCCAGCTGAAAGGGCCGTTCTTCCTGACCCAGCAGTTGCTGCCACTGATTAACGACGGCGGGCGCATCATCAATATTTCCAGCGGCCTCACTCGTTTCAGCCTACCGGGTTACGGCGCTTACGCGGCGATGAAAGGCGCGATGGAAGTGCTGACCCGATATCAGGCCAAGGAGTTGGGTGCGCGGCAGATTGGCGTGAACATTCTCGCGCCGGGCGCTATCGAAACTGACTTCGGTGGTGGCGCCGTACGCGATAACTCGGCGGTGAATGCGATGGTCGCCAGCAACACCGCGCTGGGACGCGCCGGGCAGCCGGATGATATTGGCGGAGCGTTGGCGCTGCTGCTGTCGCCGGGCGGAGAGTGGATCAATGGCCAGCGTGTTGAGGCCTCCGGGGGCATGTTCCTCTAACTCACGCTGAAACACCTTGGCATGTAGGAGCTGCCGAAGGCTGCGATCTTTTGATCTTGTCTTTAAAAACAACATCAAAAGATCGCAGCCTTCGGCAGCTCCTACACGGGGATCGAGGTTAGCTCTGGCAAGCGTTGCGCGTCATGAAGCGCTCGCGCAAAACGTCATAGCCCCAGTGATACACATAGGTGTACGGCAGGAAAAACAGCAGCACGCCGATGTCGAGCAAAAACGCCTGCCACAGGCTGACCGACAGCCACCAGGCAATCAGTGGCACGCCCATTACGATCAAACCACCTTCGAACAGCAGCGCGTGCACCACTCGCACCCAAGCGTTGTGTGCGACATTCATGCGCTCAAGCATACGGTCGAAAAAGCGGTTGAACACCACGTTCCAACCCAGCGCCAACAGCGCGATCAACACCGTCACCGCGCCCATTTCAAGCATCGGTTTTTGCATGATCCACGCCAGCAACGGCGTGCAGATCAGGATCGCCAACAGCTCGAAACCGATGGCCTGGAAAATACGTTCAGTGATGGATTTGTGGGCAGTCATGAGCTGAGTCCTTGAGTGAAGATGGTTGCCATGATCCATGCCCGCATCGATACTTCATAACCAATAACCATCGATCAAGGCGATAGTTGATGATCTCTCAGGAAGTGCTGCTGGCGTTTGTCCAAGCGGCCACACAAGGCTCGTTTTCGGCGGCGGCGCGTAAACTCGGGCGCAGTCAATCGACCATCAGTGCGGCGGTGGCCAGCCTGGAGATTGATCTGGACCTGGTGCTGTTTGATCGCAGCAGCCGCAAACCGACGCTGACCCCGGCCGGGCATGTGATGCTGCAGCGGGCCGAGGCGATTCTGGCGGCCAGCAGTCGACTGGAGATGACCGCACGGCAGTTGTCCCAAGGCGTCGAGCCGAAGCTGACCGTGGCGATTTCCGACACTTATCAGTCGTATCGGTTTGAAGCGGCGCTGGTCGGGTTTGAGCAGCGTTATCCGGACCTGGAACTGGAATGCTTGATCGCCGAATGCGATGACTTGATTGAGTTGGTGCAGCGCGGTCGCGCGCATCTGGCGTTCGCTGAAATGCAGGAAAACTATCCGGCGGATCTGGCGACGTCGACGGTGGCCGAACGCACGGAAATCGCCTTGTTCGTCAATCGCGATCACGCGCTGGCCAAGCTTGATCACATTGATCAGCAGATCCTCGAGCAGCATCGCGAATTGCGCCTGGCGACCATCGTCAATCCCTATGACAGTCGCGGCAAAGGACGGGTGTGGTCAGCGCCGAGTTATCTGATGTTGCTGGAAATGGCTGAGAAAGGTTTTGGCTGGGCACCGTTGCCGCGTTGGCTGGCGCAGCGCTTTGGCAATGATTTGCTGGTGGAATTGAAAGTGCGCGGCTGGCCGAAACCGGTGTTTGTCGATGCATTGTGGTCGCGGCTGTATCCGCCGGGGCCGGCGGGGAGTTGGTTGTTGAGCAAGATGCTGGAATAGCGGTGAAGATAGAGCCACCCTCACCCCAGCCCTCTCCCCGAGGGAGAGGGAGCCGACCGAGGTGTCTTGCGTCAGACATCGACCTGAAAGACCGAGTCGATTATGGATTCATTGGGTATGAGCTCAAAAGCCCCTCACCCCAGCCCTCCCGAAACGTCGGACCGCCCGGAGGGAGAGGGGGCCGACCGAGGTGTCTTGGGTCAGACATAGACCTGAGAGACCGAGTCGATTATGGATGTATAGCTACGGTATACACCTCAATTATGGATTCACCGCTGAGCGTTCAGGTCGGCGTACTTCTACAGCATCCCCCAATCGGTCCCCTCTCCCCCTGGGAGAGGGCTAGGGTGAGGGCAATTCCAGCGCCGAAAGCCGCCCTTCAATAAACCGCCGCTCCGGCTCTTGTCGGGTCAACTCCAACGCCCGCAAATACGCCGCCCTCGCCTCGTCCACCCGACCCAACTGCCGACAAAACTCCGCCCGCGCCGAATGCGCCAAGTGGTAATCCTGCAATTCACCGCGCGCCAAAATCCCTTCAATCAGATTCAATCCGTTCAGCGCCCCATCGCGCTTGGCCACCGCCACCGCCCGGTTCAACTCGATCACCGGCGAAGGCACCGCGCGCAACAGCACGTCATACAAACCAACGATCTGCTCCCAATCGGTTTCTGCCGCCGACGGCGCCTCGGCATGCACCGCCGCAATAGCGGCCTGTAAACAATATGGCCCAAAGCGCCGCGTGGTCAGCGCACGCTCGACCAGCGCACAACCTTCAGCGATCAACTCGCCATCCCACAATGAGCGGTTCTGATCATCCAGCAGCACCAATTCACCGTCCGGCGAAGTGCGCGCCGAACGTCGCGATTCGTGCAACAGCATCATCGCCAACAGCCCCATCACCTCCGGTTCCGGCAGCAACTCCATCAACAGCCGCCCTAGCCTGATCGCCTCACGCGTCAGATCTTCACGGGTCAACTCAGCCCCGCCCGACGCCGAATACCCCTCGTTGAACACCAGATAAATCACCCGCAACACACTGTCGAGGCGTTCGGGCAATTCGCTCAGGCTCGGTACTTGATAAGGGATTTTCGCGTCACGAATCTTGGCTTTCGCGCGCACGATGCGCTGGGCAATCGCCGCCGGCGCGGAGAGAAAGGCGCGGGCGATTTCCTCGGTGGTCAGGTCGCAGACTTCGCGCAAGGTCAGCGGCACTTGCGCACCTGCCGCCAGCGCCGGGTGGCAGCAGGTGAAGATCAGCCGCAGACGATCGTCTTCCACGTCTTCGCCACTCCAGTCGGCCTGTTCGAGTTCTTCCAGTTGCGCCAGCAACAATGGTTGCGAAGCCTTGAACCGAGCGCGACGACGCAACACATCAATCGCCTTGAAACGCCCGGTCGAGACCAGCCAGGTGCGCGGATTGTCCGGCACGCCGTCGCGCTGCCAGCGTTCGACCGCGACGAAGAACGCCTCGTGCAAGGCTTCTTCGGCGAGGTCGAAATCACCGAGCAGGCGAATCAGCGTCGCCAGAATCCGCCGCGAGTCTTCGCGATAGACCTGCTCGACCCGCGCCCGAACCTCAGACATTCAACTGCCGCACCGGCCGCACTTCAACGCTGCCGACCCGCGCCGCCGGAATGTTGCCGGCAACCTGAATCGCCTCGTTGAGGTCCTTGGCGTCGATCAAGTAGAAGCCGGCCAATTGCTCCTTGGTCTCGGCAAACGGGCCATCGGTGATCGACAGTTTGCCGTTGCGCATCCTGACGGTGGTAGCGGTCTGCACCGACTCCAGTGCCTCGGCGGCGACCATCCGTCCGCTGCCCTGAATCGACTCGGCATAAGCCCAGCACTCGGCGTCTTCCGGACTGTCGGGGGATGAATGCAGCAGGCGTTCATCGCTGTAGACCAGGCATAAATACTTCATGGCGTTCTCCTGAAGCGGACGGATCAACTATGGCTGAAGATCAGGGAGTCACATTGAACAGCGTCGCGCCACTCATCGGATCGAACGGCGCCGAACAGTGTTCGTGGACGATTTTCCAGGCCCCACCGACCTGCCGGTAGCAAGCGGTGACGCGCATCCAGCAGCTCTGGGTTTCGCCTTTGTCATTGGTGCCGCCGCAATTGGCCACCCAATGGGCGAAGGCGATGTTGTCGGCGCTTTCGATGGCGATTTCGTGGAATTCGAAAATGTGCGGGCCCGGGCACATTTCCATGCACGCCACCCAGTGCGCGCGGTAGGCGGGTTTGCCCTTGAATTGCAGGGCCTTGATCGCGTCGAAGGAGACGATGTCGTCGGCGTACAACGCCATGACTTTCTCCACGTCCTTGGTCATGACGGCTTCGCGGTAGGTGTTGATCAGGGTCTGGATTTCAGATTGCGCGCTCATGGTGTTCTCCGTGGTTTTTGTTGTGAAGACACCCTTAGTCGTTCGGCAATTGGGCAGATCGACAGAGCAAACAAAAAATTTCTATAGAAGACAAAATCGCTAGAATTCGCGACTTACCTTGTAGGAAAAAGGAAATTCCCGTGTCAGCCCAACTCGTGCCGTACGACAGCCTGAACGCCTTGCAGCGTCAGCAGGTCGAGGCGATTGAAATCCATGCCGAGCAGATCAAGTTTTCCGGCGATATCCACGGGGCTTTGCACACCCTGCTGTCGAAACCCGGCCCGGGTGTGAAGGGTTTTGCCCTGCTGGCGGATGAGGTGCCGGTGGCGTTTCTGTTGCTCAAACGCCCGCCGGTGTTGCCGGCCTGGGCCGATGAACACAGCGCCACCTTGCATGCGTTGCAGGTCGATCGCCGCGCTCAGGGCAAGGGCTACGGCAAGGCCTGTCTGCAAGCGCTGCCCGACGCCGCGCGTCTGGCGTGGCCGGAGATCAAGGGGCTGGAGTTGTCGGTTGACGCTGACAATGACGCGGCCATTGCGCTCTACGCGAAGCACGGCTACGTCGACAGCGGGGAAGCGTACAAAGGCCGGATCGGTTATGAACGGCGCATGGGGCTGTTTTTCTAAGTCAGCGGGAGAGCAAGGATGATCGATTCAATCGAAGCGCTGGAAGCGATTTACGGACTGCCCCACGAGCGGGCGGTGCGCAAACAGATTGGTTTTCTCAACGAGGATTATCAGGCGATGGTGCGGGTTTCGCCGCTGGTGATCGTCAGCTCGGTGGGCGCCGATGGCCTCGACAATTCGCCGCGCGGCGACAAGGCCGGGTTTGTGCGGATCATTGATGAGCGCACCTTGGCCCTGCCGGATCGCCCGGGCAACAACCGCATCGATACCTTGCGCAATGTGCTGCAGGATTCGCGGGTGTCGCTGCTGTTCATCATTCCGGGGATTGGCGAGACGTTGCGGGTCAATGGCACGGCGACGATCAGCGCGGAGCCGCCGTTGTTGGAGAGTTTTGCGGTGAATGGCAAACCGGCGAAAACGGTGTTGCTGGTGACGGTGGAAGCGGCGTTCTTTCATTGCTCGAAAGCCTTCGTCCGTTCGGATGCGTGGAATCCTGAAACGCATCTGCCGCGCTCGGCTTTACCAAGTGCCGGTGCATTCCACAAACGCCTGAACGATGGCGAGTTCGACGCCGAAACCTACGACCGCGAAGCCCCGACGCGGGTGCGTGAAAGCCTCTACTGAAAAAAGATCTCATGTTCTCTTACAGGACTAAATAATCATCCTGTAAGAGTTATCCCACGAACAAGTCTCAAATCATTTAAAACAAATAAAACCCTGTAAGTAAATTCTGATTTTCATCCTGGATATTGACGCCTCACCGTCAAACAATCTAGGTTTTAGCCATGAGCAAATTTATTAATTACCCAACAGCCTATGTATATTCGAACATCGACCTCAAAAATACAAACAAACACTTAAAGCACTGCACCACTCGTTTTTTTAACGAAGAGAACAATATGATAGACACTCTAATAAAAACTGCAAAGTCAAAAATCACGCAAAATGAAATAATCATATTGGACGGAACAATCTCAATCCCGAAAAGCTATCTCCGAGAGAAAGCATTTTTAGAACCGACAAGCATCCTGATTATTTCCGGCTCTTTAATTGAGGGCATCGGAACAATTCACTCCGACATTGACTGCATTATACTCTGCGACGAACGCCCCAAAGCTTGCAACATTAAAGATATCGAACACGCGTTTGTCACTGACGAGGATTATCGCCATATTACAAAAAACGAAAAAGTTCACAATACAACCGACTTCTACGGTGATACGAGCATCCACATCGACGCCGACTACGTCACTTTCTCAGAAATTGAAGATATCTATAAGAAAATCAACAAAGCATTTGACGAAGTGATTTCGGACCAGCGTTTTCTATACAACCCTGTGCTCACAAATACAGAGAACAACATCGTTCACCGCTCTATTATTGGACATGCAATTACCAACGAAGAAAAATTTGATTCAATAAGAGCACAAATCCCTCTGAAAAAACATATCTACATTGCACATCGCGAAAAGCTTCCAGTTTTTTACGCATTTCAGGATATTCAAGGCTGCTGGCAGTCAGGAAATCTATGGATGGGTTGCGAGATAGCTAGGGACATGATGCTAAAAACATCCATGAGCTTCACCTACCTCACTGGCACCTCGAACAAGCATTACAAGTGGATATATTCAAATATGTATCTGATTGAAGGGTTCGACGTCATCAAAAATAAGTTTTTCGATTTAGCCAGGCAAGGAGCAACTACGGAAACAGAATGCAGGTCCTACATCCAAGAGACTTTGGACTACATGGACTCGGTATTCCTCGCGATTGAAGGCCTTCTAAAAACAATAGATATTTATCCAACGACAGAAACCTCCCTTGCCGCGCTTGATAATGAATTCAATGAACGCAAGCAAACCAAACATAAAACATCTGTGTGCGAGTACTACTTTAGGAAAAAGTATTTTGCTGCTTCCCAGACTCCTCCACTAACGACATTACTTAAAGAATGGGACTAATCCCCTCCCGAAACGCCACAAGCGATCCATACTATGGAAGTACTTAAATTATCTGTACCGCTGATGCTTTCCAGATTGGGAGATATGATAGGATCACTGATTTTCTTCTCATTTATCGGCCATCACATTGTCGACTCTCTGAGTGCAGCATCATTCGCTTTGGCTTCAATATCTTTTTTGACCGTTGTCGGGATCGGTTTCTTCTCAAAAACATTAGTAACCATTGCAGGCGCAAACAACTTAAGCACCACCAGCATAAACTCCGAAATAACCACATCATTTAATCTTGCAATTTTTTATGGGCTATTAGTTCCGGTCACGATATTTCCAGCAGGTAAAATTTTTTTAGAACTGGATACCGACCCCAACAACCTGGAAGACTTCAAAGTACTTTTAACACTTTCAATTTCGCTGCCTGCCGTTTTCCTACAAACCACCATTTTCAACGTCTATAATGGCATCAGAAAAACGCAATACGAACTCACTTACACATGGCTATTGAATAGCGCACTCGCACTGACATGTTTTGCACTCATGAACATAGAGTCAAGTATAAATCTATACGATTTCATCATCACATACGTTTGCCTGCGTTATGTGTTCTCATGTGCAGCGCTGATCTTTTTCAGAACAACCACAAACAGACTCTTTAAAGGCTCTCCCCGCCTCAATATATCAAAAGATGATTATATAAAGTACACGATTAACGGCTTCCCTATGGCACTGTGCTTCGGCAGCGAAAGCCTCCTTTTCTTTTTACTTTCCCTGATATCAAAACATATAAATGACATCAGCCTTTCTGCATACCAAGCTTCTATCCATGCAGCCAGTATCATATATATGATTTCTATAGGAATAGGAAATGCCGCAGGAATCATTACAGCACGCCATTACATCACGAAGAGTATCCAAGCAATCTCAAAAACGTTCCTATTGTCTATCGGACTCGGATTACTCGTACTGGCACCCATCCTAGTGTCTTTTTATTTTTTTAGTGAAAGTATCGCTCTAATCTACACATCCGACACAGCGACGAGGATTCTCATAGAAAAGAACATCATTATCTCAATACCCTTTTTAGTATTTGAGTTCATCTTCGTTGTCGCCAGATTGACTTTGAGAAGTATGAACGACTTTTGGATACCCACAATAATGACAATACTGACACTAAACATTTTTGGCGTGCTTTCTTCAGCAACCCTATTATTACTCTACGAGCACAGCGTGCACTCAATATTTCTGGCATTAGTACTATGCTCATTTACTTTAATGTTGCTTTTACTCTGGAGATTAAGGTGCACATTAAATTACGCATCTAAAACCCTCTACATTGAAGAGAACCTACACCGAATAAAACAGCGCTGACCTTTCCTAATTAGTTTTGCGAGAATCGACCAATGAGACAGACCTCCTCATTTATCAACACAAAACATCAGCAGTCAACTTTGACAACGATAATTAGCGAGCATCATGCCTGGCGAACATTGAGTGGATTGCAAACGACCGACTATTACGCATACCGTAACGCATTACTTGATGGGTGTCATCTTCAACGTGCTTTATTCGAATTACGCCACCCCGAGGTAATGATATGTGACTTGAGCAATCTTGAGCCGACTTTTAACTACATGTCTGATTTACAAATAGTGAAAACCTGGTATCAAACCAACTCAGCCATTAATCAATCAAAATTTGAAGGCATGCGCAAAATATTAGGCGATGGCCTATCACCGGAAATAGCTATTTCTGGGCCAAGCAAGCAAAAGCTCCTCGATTTTAAAAATGAGTTAATCGAAAAAATCCTACCGAAATTGATGAAACAGAAAAGATCCTCACACACCCAATCAACGAAGCGTGGTATATCGAAAAACAGATTACTCACAGATACCAATGATAACACCATTAACTTTCACAACCGCTTCTGCGCATTTTACAGTGCCTACATATCACATGAGCATTGGGACAGCTGCATTACGTTGAACACCCGATATATTTACGAAGACCATCCAATCTGGCATAAGATCAAAACACTATCCAAGAACAAACTATTTTTATTATCAGCCGGACTACCTATTGCTCTAGGTTATCTCGCAGCAACTGGAGATGAAAAGATATTCTTTTCAGAAATTCATCGACAAAACGATGCAAATTTACTGACGCGCGATAGTGAGTTTTTGGATATTTTCCCTCACAAAGAAATAACAAATGAGCCTTGGTTGATTATAGACAAGTCATATACAGGCGGTAGCCTTAGGCAAGCTGGGAATATGATTAGAAAAAAAATCGGTTATGAAGCCGAGGTTAGAACTCTCGCATTGTTCCCGAAAACATTTAGCGCATTCATGAGCGCGGATTACGCCGTTTACGGAGGAAAACTATTTGAAGTGAGACTCTACGCATCACGCCTAAACAGAGAAACCTGGCACACACAACTCATATCCGAGCAATCAACATGAGAGCTTTATTCAGAGATGAACACGTTTCTGAACTGGAAGAATGTCTCTACAAAGCAAGGAAGCAACTACGTCGTTATTGGGCTGGAACGCTCGCATGCTTACCTGACTACGACATACCACAAGACAAGTGGATAAACGCCCAAACACAATCAGACTTAGATTGCCAGTCTATATTATTTGAATGCCTTTCAAATATCAGTTTCAAGATAACAATATACTCGGAAGAAACTGAAAACTTCAGCAACTCCGATGAAAGCGAAGAGTTCTCACTTCTTATTGACCCATTAGACGCTACGCACAACGCAGTCCTTGGCTTCCCTGGCTACACATCAAGTGTGGCGCTTTATCACGAAGGCGCATATATATTTGGATGGGTGTATGACATATCAAGAGATTTGGTGTACACGGCAGCATTAAACGAGGGAGCATATCTGCAATCCTCGATAATTGTTAAAAGACTTAAAACACGCACCACCCACTCTCTAACAGATATGAGAGTTTCTTTACATCGCCCCAAAGACGTTCAGGAGAGATCCAGAATTGAAAAAATAATATGGTCCGCGGCGAAGGTTCGAATTTATTCCTGTTCCTCATTGGAAATCTGTCTTATTGCTGCCGGGGTACTTGATGCTTTTATTGACGTAGGCGCTCCCGGACACGAACGGAGTTGTGATATTGCCGCAGCAGAGTTGATACTCAGAGAGGCGGGTGGCGCATTATTCGACGACAAAGGTGGTATCAGAAACAGTCTCCCCCCTTCACAAACATCGCTATCGGACACCGGAACGTTAATAGCCCTATCCACGAAAGAACTTATACGATTACTTTTATAACATACTGAACTGGAGACGAATCATGCTATTCGAAACAGTCGCCCTAAAACTCGAATTATTGTCTAATGGTGTTAATTTCTCTAAAGAATTCCTAGATTACTTTCAGAATCAATCGACTCACATTGAAAAAAGACGAGCATATGGTACAGGTGACAGTGTAATACTTGAATCAAACACCCACACACCGCAGGAAATAATTCTAGATGGACAAATTATCGCAGCCGCTAATTACAACCCTAATTCAGTGTACCAAGTCGTCTTAGCACAAGGATATCCTGCATTAAGGCATGGAAGTAAAATTATAAAAATCACGTTCCCCACTAGACCGACAGCTTATGGAAAACATTTAAGCAACGGCGAGTTATTCGAAACACATTTAACCGTCTATGGAAACTCCACCCTCGGAGTATTCTCACCTGGCCACTGTTACTACTTCAATAATGGCCGAGAGTGCAAATTCTGCTCTCTGGGCGCTGCCAGAGAAAACCTTTCCGATCACAAAATGCGTATCAAAGGTGATTTGGCAGGAGAAGCAGTAGAGATAGCCACTGAGGTCGAGAGTGGACGTTACAAGAGAGTACTGTTTAATGGCGGCACGATCCGGGACTATGATAAAGGCTACTCAATGCATTTAGACTTAATGGAGCGAGTTAAAGAGAGAAACACTGCAAGCAAACTCGAATACCACTTAATTTCGATGCCACCCAAAGATTTCCGGCTATTCGAGCGATTCAAAGGACTGGGCAATAATTTATCCATGAGCCTGGAAGTATTCAATGCAGATTTGTTTTCTGAAGTTTGCCCTGGAAAATCACAGGATTACACAAGAGCACGCTTCCTCTCTGCGTTTGAAGCCGCTGTCGAAGTTCTTGGTCGCGGAAATGTATACGCAGGTTTTGTGGCAGGCATGGAACCTTTAGAGTCAATCATTGAAGGAATCGAATATTTCGGAAATATGGGAGTGGTGCCCGCGGTTGCAGTATTCCACCCCGATGCAGGCTCATACTACTCTACAAAAGCGCGTCCTTCCGTTGACTTTCTAAGCACACTCGGTAAAAAATTGTCAGAGATTTATCATAGAGAAGGCTTTAGACCGTTAATAGAAGGAAGTGGAAGAAACTCTTTAGATACTGAAGCGTACTTAGGAGGTTTTGCATGAATTATTCTTTGGGCAAAGGAGTATTTATTGCATTCGAAGGTACCGATGGTGCAGGAAAATCAACGGTTGCGCGAGCGACATATGACAGAATTCTTGAATCCCATTCTGCATTGCACTATATAGACAAAAACCGCCCTCCAGTGCCTACAGGCTATACAGAGTTTCATATGTCTCGGCTACGTGAAGTCTTATGGGATTATCCGGACAATGCTCCGCTGGAACAATTAGGTGACAAACACTGGATGAGCCTCATAACTGCTTGGTTTCACGCTACAGATCACGCGGCTATAAAACCTTTAATCAATTCTGGCGCAAGTTGCATCGCCGATGGTTGGCATTATAAATACCTGGCGCGCTTCTTGCTCAAGAGTAATGATCTGGCTGAGGATGCGTTGACAATGTTCTCAACAATCAGAAAACCTGACTTCATAATTTTTTTAGATGTTGATCCGGCACTGGCAGCACAGAGAAAAGGATCATTTCGCCTTAGCGAGAGTGGAGCCTATGACGGCGCCAATGCAGATCCCCAGAAGGGCTTCATTGACTATCAGAATCGAGTTAGATCCAGTTATGAGCGCTGCGGTCTCGTGAACTGGATAAGAATCGATACAACCGACCTAAGTGAGGAAGCCGTTCTCGATAAGGCGGTGACTGCAGTCCAGAGCATTCTTTGTAGGGAGTAGAAAGCAACGAACGTTTCTAACGACGAGCTGATCGACGCCGACAGCTACGAGCGCGAAGCGCCAAAATGTGTGAGCGACACGCTTTACTGACACTCCCGTAAATGATCGTTCCCACGCTCTGCGTGGGAATGCAGCCGGGGACGCTCTGCGTCCCAAAGTCGTGACGCAGAGCGTCACAGGAGGCATTCCCACGCGGAGCGTGGGAACGATCAGCATCGGGGTTGGGTTAGAGGGTCAGGATCATCTCGTGCCACGCCATGCCGCCGTGGTCGGACTCTGACGGTTTTATATAGGCAAAGCCAAACCCGGCATACAGCGGGATGTGTATTTCCTTGCACATCAAATGAATAGTCGCCTTATCCATCCCGCGCATACGCTCAATGAACTCGGCCATCAAGCGCTTGGCCAAACCCTGCCCCTGATAATCCGGGTGCACCACCACCGACATGATCACCACGTTCGGCCCTTTCGGGTCATGGCCGATCAGCTCCTTGAACGCCTCGTCCGACATCTGCACATCAAACGCCGCGCCGGAATTGACGAAGCCAGCGACCTCACCGTCCACCTCGGCAACGATAAAACCTTCCGGCCAAGTGGCGATGCGCGTGGCGATTTTTTCGCGGGTGGCCGCTTCGTCACCTTCATAGGCGACGGTTTCGATGGCGTAGCAGCGGTCCAGGTCGGTGGCGGTGACGTTGCGGATGACGGTGTTCATGGCGGCTCGGAAATCAGCAGAAGAAAGTGCCGAAAGCATAAAGGAATAAGGTCTGCATATCGATGCGCACGGGCGGCGTAAAGCCTGCGTATAAGCGCTTTTCTTCGTACAGGCGGCGGGCTATTTCTGAGGTGTGTCTTTGACTACCTTCGGGGGAAACCGCTTATGAACAGCGTTGAAATCGGCCTGTTGCTGGTGTTGGGCATCAGCACGTTCGGCTTTATCACCTTGGGCATCGACCTGTTGCGGGCGCGACGGTTGGGAAAAGGTAAGCGGGGTTGAAAAGCATGAGGCGGATCACTGATCCGCCTCAGACTTGTCGGCTCAAGCCCTGGTATCGACCGGCACGCAGATTTCCAGTTTGCCGGTGTTCAGTTTCGGATTGAAGTCGGCACTGTAACGCTCCAGTTCCGGGGCGTTGAGTTCCACGTAATGGGAGTTCGGCAACCAGGTCTTGTAGATGTATTGCAGGGTTTGCGGCAATTGATCGAGCGGCGCCTTGTGTTCAAACACTGCGTATTGCCGGGGCAGCACTTCAACCCACTGGTAGACTTTCTGGTCGAGGTCATCGAGCTTGCTGATTTCCACACCGGCGATGTAGTCGAAGCCGCCCTTGCCGTCGAAATTACTGCAGACCCCGTAGGTCACTTCGTTTTTTTGCCCCGGTATCTTGCCCAAATGCGGCAAGAACTTTTCCCACAACGCCGGGATATCCTTTGCGGTGTCTTGGGTAAATCGACCACGAAAACCTGCAATCAGCAGGAAGTGTCCATGTTCGAAGCGAGGTTCAGCCACTTCGACGCGTGTTTGCTCATCCATGACTCGACTCCTGGAACAAAAAAGGGGTTCGGCTGGGAGTATAGAAAGCCGAATCCAATTCGCACGTTTACAGGGCGTGCAACTGCTCGACGGCGCCCGAACCAACAAATTCGTTATAGCCAGATACGATCACGTAGACCGCGAAATAGCAGAAGATCGCCGCAGATGCCATATAGGAATAGCGCAACAGCTTGTCGCCCAGCAGCTTGCCACCGTGGCTCGCGGCAAAGCACAAACCGGCCGACCACAGCAGCCCGGCGCAGAGAAAACCGCCGAGGAACAGCGCCGAACTCAGCGGCCCACCACCGCCGGAGCGGGCGATCAATGTGCCGCCAACCGCCGCGAACCAGAGAATCGCGCTCGGCGACGACATGGCGAGAAAAATCCCCCGGAAGAACTCCTTGCGATGGGAGCTCTGGCCCACTTCCGCCGTCTCGGCGAGTAACGCTTCGTGATGGATCGCCGAGTAAATCATTTTCGCCGCAAAGTAGATCAGCAGCGCTGAACCACCAATCCACAACACCCAACGCACGCTTTCGTATTGCAGCAAAACCGTCATGCCGGCCAGCGCCAGCACCGCATAAATCAGGTCGCCGACGCAGGTGCCGAGGCCCAGCGCAAAGCCCTGAAAGTAACCGCGCTGCATCGCCAGGGTGATCATTGCGATGTTGGCCACGCCGATATCCAGGCACAGCGAAAGGCTCAGCAAGAAGCCGCTGGTGAATTCCATCTACCGATTTCCTTGGGCAAATATGTTTGAAAAACGCGCTGGACAGTATGCCATCACAGCCCTTATCTTCCGCCACAGGTCACCGCAGTGACCAGCGTCGCTCGGACGGTTCCGGGCGCTTACGTTATCCGAGGCAACAATGGCTGAACAAGGTTCGCCGCGCCGCTTTGCGCGCATAGATCGACTCCCCCCTTACGTTTTCAACATCACCGCCGAGCTCAAGATGGCTGCGCGTCGTCGTGGTGAAGACATCATCGACTTGAGCATGGGCAACCCCGACGGGGCCACGCCGCCGCACATTGTCGAAAAACTCGTACAAGTTGCCCAACGCGAAGACACCCACGGTTACTCGACGTCCAAGGGCATTCCGCGCCTGCGCCGGGCGATTTCCAACTGGTACAAGGATCGCTACGCGGTTGATATCGACCCGGAAAGCGAAGCCATCGTCACCATCGGTTCCAAGGAAGGCCTGGCGCATTTGATGCTGGCGACTCTGGATCAGGGCGACACCGTGCTGGTGCCGAATCCGAGTTATCCGATTCACATCTACGGTGCAGTGATTGCCGGCGCCCAGGTGCGTTCGGTGCCGCTGGTTCCGGGCGTGGACTTTTTCGACGAACTGGAACGGGCCATTCGTGGTTCGATTCCGAAGCCGAAAATGATGATCCTCGGCTTCCCGTCGAACCCGACCGCGCAGTGCGTGGAGCTGGATTTCTTCGAACGGGTGATCGCTCTCGCCAAGCAATACGACGTCCTGGTGATTCACGATCTGGCCTACGCCGACATCGTCTACGACGGCTGGAAAGCCCCGTCGATCATGCAGGTGCCAGGCGCCAAGGACATTGCGGTGGAGTTTTTCACCCTGTCCAAGAGCTACAACATGGCCGGCTGGCGCATCGGTTTCATGGTCGGTAACCCGGAACTGGTCAACGCGCTGGCGCGGATCAAGAGCTACCACGACTACGGCACGTTCACCCCACTGCAAGTGGCGGCGATTGCTGCGCTGGAAGGCGATCAGCAGTGCGTGCGCGACATCGCCGAGCAGTATCGCCAGCGTCGCAACGTGCTGGTCAAAGGCCTGCATGAGCTGGGCTGGATGGTCGAGAATCCAAAGGCGTCGATGTATGTCTGGGCGAAGATTCCCGAACAGTACGCGCATCTGGGTTCGCTGGAGTTTGCCAAGAAACTGCTGGCCGAGGCCAAGGTCTGCGTGTCGCCGGGGGTTGGTTTTGGCGAGTATGGCGATGATCACGTGCGCTTTGCGCTGATCGAAAACCAGGACCGCATTCGTCAGGCGGTGCGCGGGATTCGCGGGATGTTCCGGGCCGATGGCTTAGTTACCAAGTAACTGACCCACCTCTGATCGTTCCCACGCTCTGCGTGGGAATGCAGCCCGGGACGCTCCGCGTCCCAAAGCGGACGCGGAGCGTCCATTGAGGCATTCCCACGCAGAGCGTGGGAACGATCACCCACAAAAAAACCGCATCGCTGCGGTTTTTTTGTGCCTGAAAGCAGCGCTTAAACGAACAGCGACAGCAGCAGGATAAAGCCCAACGCAACCACCGAGAGGATGGTTTCCATCGCCGTCCAGGTCTTGAACGTCTCGGCCACAGTCATGTTGAAGTACTGCTTCACCAGCCAGAAACCGGCGTCGTTCACGTGGGACAGAATCAGCGAACCGGCACCGGTAGCCAGCACCAGCAGCTCACGGTTAACGCCCGGGATCATCCCCACCACCGGCACGACAATGCCGGCGCCTGTGATGGTCGCCACAGTCGCCGAACCGGTCGCGATACGAATCACTGCAGCCACCAGCCACGCCAGCAGGATCGGCGAGATCTGTGCGCTGACCGCCATGTGGCCGATCACGTCGCCCACGCCGCTGGTGACCAGCATCTGCTTGAAGCCACCGCCAGCACCGATGATCAGGATGATCGCCGCGGTTGGCGCCAGACTCGCGTCGAGCCACTTGAGCATTTGTTGGGAACCGATGCCCTGCTTGTGCCCGAAGGTGTAAAGCGACAGCAGCAACGCCAGCAGCAGCGCGGAGATCGGGTGACCGATCATGTCCATCCAGGTGCGGAAGAAATGACCGTCCGGCAGCGCCACGTCAGCGAAGGTTTTCAGCAGCATCAGGAACACCGGCAGCAGCACGGTGATCAGGGTGATGCTGAAGCTCGGCAGCTTGGCCGAGTCGTCGTTTTCGCGGGCCAGTTGATCGACCAGTTCCTGATTCGGATGACCCGGAATGTGCTTGGCGATGAACGTACCGAAGATCGGGCCGGCGATGATGGCGGTCGGCAGCGCAACGATCAGACCGTAGAGAATGGTCTTGCCGATGTCAGCGCCGAACACGCCGATGGCCAGCAGCGGGCCCGGGTGCGGTGGCACCAGACCGTGCACGGCGGACAGACCGGCGAGCAGCGGGATACCGATCTTGATGATCGACACGCCGGTGCGACGCGCAACAATGAACACCAGCGGAATCAGCAGCACGAAGCCGATTTCGAAGAACAGCGGGATGCCCACCAAAAACGCGGCGAACATCATTGCCCACTGGACTTTGTCTTTACCGAACGCACGGATCAGGGTCTGGGCGATCTGATCCGCCCCGCCCGACTCGGCCATCATTTTGCCGAGCATGGTGCCCAGCGCGAGGATGATGCCGACGAAACCGAGCACGCCACCGAAGCCGTCCTGGAACGCCTTGATGATGGTGCCGATCGGCATGCCCGACGTCAGGCCGAGGAACGCGGCGGCGATGGTCAGGGAGATAAATGGGTGAATCTTGAATTTGGTGATCAGGATAATCAGGCCGATTACCGTGACCACTGCATCGAGCAGCAGGTAGGCGTCGTGGGACATGCCAAACATTGGGGGTGTCTCCTGGATTGTTGTTGTTATTAAAGCGGGTTAAACAAAAGTCGGGAGGACAGCGCTATCTCTTTCAACACACTCATACCGCCTGTTTCAGACCGTGGGCCTGCCACCAGACGTGAGCCTGGGACGCCAGTTCTTCAACACTGTGGATCGAGGCATTCAGGGCCAGGGTCAACGGCTCGCCCTTGGGCGATTCGAGGGTGGCGAACTGGCTTTCGATCAACGTCGCGGGCATGAAGTGGCCCGGACGATGGGACACACGCTCTGCGGCGACTTCAGGGGTCAATTCAAGAAACACGAAACCCAGGCCCGGCAAGGCACTGCGCAACACTTCGCGATAACTGTGTTTAAGGGCCGAGCAGGTCAGCACCGGGCGTTTGCCCGATGCATCGACACGACGCAGTTCATCGCACAGGCTGTCGAGCCAGCCGGCACGGTCGTCGTCGTTCAGGGGGATCCCCGCGCTCATCTTTTCGATGTTCGCGGCCGGATGGAAAGTATCGCCTTCAATGGCAGTGGCGCCGCTCAATTGGCACAGGGCCTCGCTGACGCACGTCTTGCCGCAACCGGCAACGCCCATGATGACCAGGGCGGTGATGGGATGACTCATATAACACCTCAGCGCGCAGACAGCGCTACCTTTGCTAGCTATGACTCTAGTGCACAGGCAGAAGTTGCCGACGCCTTCTTGTCGTTTTTTTGGGTTGCAGCAGGTTTGTTCCCAACGCCAAAAAGCGAAGATCAGGCAGGACCTCGCTTACGCATTTACAGCTGCATCAGGACAGCGCTACCTTAGTGCCTTGATTTTTGTTTGGCAAGCCGCCCGATGACCTCCCCTAAAAACGATAAAAACACTCGCACCACTGGCCGTCCCACCCTGAATGAAGTTGCCCGCCTGGCCGGTGTCAGTCCGATTACCGCCTCCCGCGCCTTGCGCGGTGTCAGCACCGTGGCCACCGAACTGGTGGAAAAAGTCCAGAAAGCCGCCCTCGAACTCAACTACGTGGTGAACCCCGCCGCCCGTGCCTTGGCCTCGGCGCAGAGCCATTCGGTGGTGGTTCTGGTGCCTTCGTTATCCAACTTGCTGTTCATCGATACGCTGGAAGCCATTCATCGGGTATTGACGCCCAAAGGCTTCGAAGTGCTGATCGGCAACTTCCACTACTCGCGCGATGAAGAAGAAAACCTGCTGCGCAACTACATGGCCTATCAGCCGCGCGGTTTTCTGTTGACCGGGTTTGATCGCACCGAGAGTTCGCGGCGGATGATCGAGGCGAGCAACATTCCCTGTGTGTACATGATGGAACTGGACAGTGCGGCCGGAGTGAACTGCGTGGGTTTCTCGCAACTGAGTGCCGGTGAAACGGCGGCTGAACATTTGCTTTCGCGAGGGCGCAAGCGTCTGGCTTACATCGGTGCGCAACTTGATCAGCGCACGTTGTTGCGCGGTGAGGGTTTCCGCAAAGCGTTGCAGAAGGCCGGGCGCTATGACCCGGATCTGGAAGTGCTGACGCCTCGCTCTTCATCGGTAGGCTTGGGCGGGGAACTGTTTATGCAATTGCTCGCGGCGCACCCGGATGTTGATGCTATTTTCTTCGGCAACGACGACTTGGCGCAGGGTGCGTTGCTGGAAGCATTGCGCAACGGCATCAAGATTCCCGAGCAGGTGGCGATTCTCGGTTTCAACGACTTGCCAATGTCCGAACACATGGTGCCGCGCCTGAGCAGCATCAACACCCCGCGTGAAGCGATTGGCCGGCGGGCGGCGGAGCAGATGCTGACGTTGATGGCCGGTAACAGTGTGGCGCGGCCGGTGGAAGACATGGGCTTTGAACTGAAGATTCGCGAAAGTACCTGACCCTTCACAAATGCTGAGTTGAAACACAACCCTTGTAGGAGTGAGCCTGCTCGCGATAGCGGTGTGTCATTCAACACATGCATCGCCTGACACAACGCTATCGCGAGCAGGCTCACTCCTACAGGGGGGTTGTGTTGGGCTCAGTGGCTGAGCAGATCAACCAGGGCCAGCGCGCCTTTCTGTAGCGGCTGGCTCTTGAGCCACACCGCATGCACCGGCATCACCAGACCGTTTTCGATGTTGCGGAAGTTCAGCCGTTTCAGCCGCCCGCTGTCCAGCCGCGACT
The DNA here is from genome assembly GCF_977020205.1 of Pseudomonas sp. AIG. NCBI lineage: Bacteria > Pseudomonadati > Pseudomonadota > Gammaproteobacteria > Pseudomonadales > Pseudomonadaceae > Pseudomonas > Pseudomonas sp. AIG. The sequence goes on from NZ_CDROCK010000035.1 coordinate 78,075, forward strand.
GCACCACCGACAGCGGAAAATTGCCCCAACCCAATCCCGCCTCAACCATCTCCATCGCGGTCTCAAGACTGTCCGTGCGCCAGTACGACTCCGCCACCAACGGCCGCGTTTCGCTGATCGGCAAGTCGCGACTGGCGACGATGATCTGCCGCACATGCACCAGGTCTTCAAGAAACACATCCTGCCCCTGCAACAGCGGACTGTCCGCCGCCAGCGTGGCGATCATCCGTTCGCTGCCGACGAACTGAAAACGCTCCAGCACATTCATGCTCAGTCCGGCGAACGCCAGGCACACGCTGACACGGCCACTGTGCAGCATCGCCAGCACGTCATCCTGCGGCGCGGTGAACACTTCGATATCGAGCAGCGGATAACGCTCGGCGATCACTTTGATCGCGCCCAGCAAACGCCGCCGGTCGATGTCCGCGACCACGCCGATCGATAACTTGCTCTCCAGCCCCAACGACAACTCCACCGCATGCACTTGCAGTTGCTTGAGCTGCTCGGCAATCAGCCGCGCATGGGGCACCAGGGACAATGCCATCGCCGTGGGTTGCGGCTCGCGATGGCTGCGGTCGAAGAGCAGGTAACCGAGTTCGGCCTCAAGGTTGCCAATGCTCATGCTGACGGCGGAAGGCACCCGACCTAATGCCCGTGCCGCCGCCGAAAACGAGCCGCGTTCGATCACGGCTAGAAACAGCTCGATGCTGTCGCTGTTGAAATTCACGTTTTACACCTATCAACAAAACTGAAAGCTACTGACTGTTTCTGTCAGCCCCATTGAAGCTATCTTTCGCCGCCTTCGCCAGTCTCACTGGCCCAAAAGTCGCGAGAAAGAGGCAATTCCCCATGCAAGGCGTCAAACGCAAACTGGTCTACGTGTCGCTCTACGAAGTGATCGGCATGACTTTCTCCGCCCTCGGTCTGGCGCTGTTGTCCGGCACATCCCCGGGCAGCACCGGGCCATTGGCGGTGATCATCACCACCATCGCCGTGACCTGGAACTTCATTTACACCTCGCTGTTCGAGCACTGGGAGAGTCGGCAGCTATCGCGCACACGCACGGTTAAACGCCGCATAGCCCACGCCGTCGGCTTCCAACTGACCTTGATCGTGTTCCTGATTCCGTTGATCGCGTGGTGGATGA
>NZ_CDROCK010000036.1:0-72519 GCF_977020205.1 Pseudomonas sp. AIG
ATGTCGCTGCACTTGATGACGCTGTTTACCGCCCATCCCGCCAAGTTGATCAACTTGCTGGCGTTGTTGTTGGCGTTTCCCGGCAGTTGGCTGCTGCACGCCACCCGCCGCCGTGAACAGCGCGCGATGGCCAGCATTGCCGCCCAGCGTCAAGCGCAGCCGAATGCCGAGCCGATCCTGGATTGGGCGACGTTGCGCATGAACCGGTTTTTCTATCGCTTCGGTTTTGCTTGCCTCGCTCTGGCCCTGATCGTTTCCTGGATCAGCACGCGCTATTAAAAGCAAAAGATCGCAGCCTTCGGCAGCTCCTACACGAATCCCCTGTAGGAGCTGCCGAAGGCTGCGATCTTTTGATCTTGCCGTTGTTTTACAACGGCAACCCAGCCTTGACCCGGTACTGGTTACGCACCGGCGTCGCATATTGCAGCACCAGATACGGACGATGCTCTTGCGGGCACGCGTCCAGCCGGCTCTGCCACTCTTCCTGCGCCTTGGCCAGTTCATCCGCCGGGAACACCTCGGCAGCCTTCGGCACAGTCAGTTGCGGATCGGCATCGGCCCACTGCGCATACGCCAGGTAATGCACCGGGAATAACCGGTAACCGCCCAAAATCTGCTTGTCCATCTCGATCGCCAATTGCTTGGTGTCTTCGAACAGCTCGGTGATCGGCGCGGCAAAGTTCACGTGCACCCGGCCCTTGTAGCCGGTGATGCCCTTGGCGATGCTCACGTCATCTTCGCCCGGCGCTTTCGCGTAAGTGCCGGTGGTGGCGCGGATGTACAACTCGCGGGCCTTGGCCTGGTCGCACGGGTCGTATTCGTAGCTGATCGACACCGGGGTGACGTTCAGCGAGCGGATGACTTCGCCGAACGGCTCGTCCTTGCGGCTCATGTGGAACATCTTGAGGATCGCCGACTCGGTGCGATCATCGCCATCCTTCGCCCGACCTTCAGCCTGCGCGATCCAGATCGACGCGCAATCATTGCGGATCGAGTGGTTGATGTACGCCGACAACAGCTGATACGCAGCCATTTTCTCGCGACGACCAGTGATCGAACGGTGAACGATAAAGCTCTTGTTCAGGCGCATCAGGTCGCTGACGAACGGCTTCTGCAGCAGGTTGTCGCCAATCGCAATGCGCGGGGTCGGCAGGCCGGCGTGGTACACGGCGTAGTTGACGAAGGCCGGGTCCATCACGATGTCGCGGTGGTTGGCGATGAACAGATAAGCGCTGCCGGATTTGAATTGCTCGACACCGGTGTAGGTCACGCCGTCGGTGGCGCGCTCGATGGTGTGGTCGACGTAGGACTCGACCTTGTCCTGCAACGTCGCCACCGAGGTCACGTCGGCGAACTCACGACGCAGCCGATGGGCTATAAGTGGTTTGAGCATCCAGCCGAAAGCACCGGCAAAACGCGGGAAGCGGAAGTGGGTGAGGATATCTAGAAACGCCTTGTCGCCGAGCAGTCTTGCCAGTACCACAGGTACTTCGCTGTCGTCGTAAGGTCGGATGGCATCGAATTCGCCCATCATGCTCTCTTGTTGGAAACGGCTAGGGTAAGTAAAGGTTTTGATCGAAAACCCGCGGGGCACGGTCTGAAAAAGTAGCCAGACAAAAATAGCCCTGCAAATAGACCGGCGATTATACGCACAAGTCACTTGGGAGACCGCGATGCTGGAAACCGCTGAATACGAATGTCCTTATTGTGGGGAAACGGTCGAGACGACAGTAGACCTGTCCGGCGGCGATCAGACCTATATCGAGGACTGTCAGGTGTGTTGTCGGCCGATCACGTTTGTCTTGCAGGTCCACGGAGAGGATTGGTTTCTGGAAGTCTTCAGCGAAAACGAGTGAGGCGCGCCCATGCAGCGAATCTACGAGCCGGAAAACCTGATGGAAGGTGAAATGCTCAAGGGCATGCTCGCCAGCGAAGGCATCGAGGCGCACTTGATTGGCCGTGATTTGCTCGGCGGCACCGGTGAGCTGCCGATCTTCGGTTTGCTCGGGCTGTCGGTCGATAACGATCAGGCCGAATACGCCCGTGAGCTGATCACCGCGTACAATGCCGCGCTGCCGCTGCCCGGCGATGAACCGGAGAGCTTCCCCGGGACGCTGGTCTGTTAGGCTGAGCTTCGTTTTACTTCAGAGTCGTGTTGCCCCATGTGTGGACGTTATGCCCTGTTTCGCTGGAACCGCGATTTCGCGGCCCTGCCAGGTTTTCCCGCCGATCAGCAGGCGCAGTGGAACATTTCCCCCAATGATTCGGTGTTGATGCTGCGTGCCGCTGAAGACGGTGCGCGTACTCTGGCCCGTGCCCGTTGGGGGCTGACGCCGCCGTGGCTGACCGATCTGTCGAAAACCCCGGCGCATGCCCGTGCTGAAACCGTAGCCGAGCAGCCGATGTTTCGTGAGGCACTGCGTCAGCGTCGCTGCCTGCTGCCGGCGAATGGTTTCTACGAATGGCGCGGAACGCAGCGCAAGCGGCCGTACTGGCTGACGCCGGGGGAGGGCGCTTCGCTGTTTTTTGCGGCGATCTGGGAGGCGTATCCGGTGCAGGAGCAGGTCTGGTTGAGCACGGCGGTGATTACGCAGCCGGCGTCGAGTCAGCGCCGTCCGTTGATTCTGGATGAGGCGGGGCAGGCGGCGTGGCTCGATCCGGAGACGCCGTTGCATGTGTTGCAGGGGTTGCTGGCCAGTGAGCCTTCTGCATTGCGTGAGCGGGTGTTGGCGAATCTGATCAATGATCCGAAGCTCAATGGGCCGGAGTGTTTGACCCCGGGTTAAAGCCTGTAGATCAAAAGCCCCTCACCCTAGCCCTCTCCCAGAGGGAGAGGGGACCGACCGCGTTGTTTCCCGCCATGCATCGACCTGAAAAATAATGGCGATTATGGATTCGCTGAAATACTTCCAGGTCGGCGTATTACGCCAATATCCCCCAATCAGTCCCCTCTCCCTCTGGGAGAGGGTTAGGCGGGCGGCGTTCCGATGAGGGTGCTTTTCGCTTTTCAGACCTTGAACTGATTGATCAACCGCCGCTGCTGCTCCGCCAGCTTGGTCAGATCGGCACTCGCCGAACTCGACTCATCCGCACCGCCCGCCACTTCATTGGCCACTTGGCCGATATTGATCACATTGCGGTTGATGTCATCGGCCACCGCGCTCTGCTCTTCCGCTGCGCTGGCGATCTGCGTGTTCATGTCGTTGATCACCGAAACCGCCTGAGTAATCGTTTCCAGCGCTTGAGCCGCTTTCGCCGCGTGCTGCACGCTCTCATCTGTGCGGTTCTGGCTGTCTTCCATGACCCGCACCACGTCGCGTGTGCCCTGTTGCAGTTGCTGGATCATGCTCTGGATTTCTTCGGTGGCTTTCTGGGTTTTCTGCGCCAGATTGCGCACTTCGTCGGCCACCACGGCAAAACCGCGACCCTGCTCACCGGCGCGCGCCGCTTCAATCGCCGCGTTCAAGGCCAGCAGGTTGGTCTGCTCGGCGATGCCGCGAATGGCGGTGAGAATCGCGTTGATGTTCTCGCTGTCCTTGGCCAAGGTTTGCACCACGTCTACGGCCTTGCCGATTTCCACCGCCAGCACACCAATCGAGTTCGAGGTGTCGCGGACGATCTGCATACCCTGACTGGCGGCCTGATCGGCATGACTTGCCGCTTGCGCAGCCTGCGTGGCGTTACGCGCCACGTCTTGCGCAGTGGCGGTCATTTCCTGCACCGCCGTAGCCACTTGATCGATCTCGGCCATTTGTTTCTGGATGCCGATGTTGGTACGAATGGCGATGTCCGCGGTGTGTTCCGAGGAATCGCTGACGCTCTGCACCGACGTTACCACTTGGGTGATCATCGCCTGCAATTTGGCGAGGAAGGTGTTGAAGCCCTTGGCGATCGAACCCAATTCATCGCTGCGATCACTGGTCAAACGACGGGTCAGATCGCCCTCACCCTGAGCGATGTCATTGAGCATGGCGACCATTTGCTTCAGCGGTCGAGCGATACCGTGGCCAACCAGCCAGATCACCAGCAGGCCAATGCCGGCGATCAGCAGGCCAACCATGGCCATGCCGAAGGTGTCGGATTTGCGTTGGGCATCCAGATCGGCCTGTAGCTTTTGCAGATCCGCCATAACGGCGTTCAAAGGCAATTGCAGCATCAATGTCCAGCGCGCGTCGGTCTGACCGATGCCGAACGGCAGGTACAACTCGATGCGGCCCTTGTCCTTGTTGACCGAGTAAGTCACTTCGCCGCGCTTGAGATTGGCCAGGTTGGCAGTCTGCTCGGCGTCGAGGATGTCGCTGATTTTCTCGCCGAATTTGCTCGCATCCTTGGTGTAGGCAACGATCCGCCCGTTACCGCCGATCAGGGCCATTTGCCCGGCGCCGTTGTACAACTTCTGGTTGGCGCCGAGGAGCATTTCCTGAATGAAGTTCACCGACAGGTCGGCGCCGACGATGCCCTGGAAGGCGCCGTTGAGCATGATCGGCTCAATAAAGGAGGCGAGCATGACAATCTTGTCGCCGACTTTATAAGGCGCCGGATCGATCACGCAGGCTTTTTTGCTCTCTTTAGAGCACAAGTAGTACTCGCTGGCGCGCACACCGGTGGACAGGGTTTTCTGGTCGTCGACGTCGACCAGTTTGTCCAGACCGAGGGTGCCGTCATCGTTGCGGAACCACCATGGCAGGAAGCGCCCGCTGGCCGCGTCGATGCCGACCACACGGGTGCCGACATAGGCCGCATCATTGTGATCGAGGGCGTTTTTCTCCCAGCCGATGTAGGTGCCGAGAATTTTCGGGTTCTGTTCGACGTTCTCTTTGATCAGGCTGATCAGTTGCTCGCGGCTGACGTTCAGGCGCGGCTGGCCATCGGTGCCCGGCGTACCGAGCAGGGCGTTGACCCGCACCAGTCCGCCAGCAATCAGCAATGGCGCTTCGAGTTCGCGCTGGATCTGGCTGACCTGGGTTTGTGCCAGCGAAGTCAGGCGCTGTTCGATGACTTGCTCGAACTGGGCCTGGGTGCGCTGTTGCACCATCTCTTGAGTACGGGCGCCGGAAAACAGCGCATACAGCACCAGCGCAGCGACCACGCTAAGCACGATGGCGCCGGCCAGGGCGGCGACGGAAAACTGGATCGACTTGAACTTCATGGGAGCTCCGCACGCAAGAGGACGTCTGCGCTGATGTATCGGCAGCGGGCATTGGGCCATGAGTCGGGCGAAGTGTATTTGAAAGCCCGTGTCGCAAATGGATCAGTGTGCGACGCAGATGCAGAGGGCCTGGGGGGCGCTGTGAATTTTTTACGACAGCCTCAATGGGAAATGTCTGAAAGTCGCTGCAACGCGTCTGTTGTATCTGGCGTCGATACAATTACCCGCCTAGGATACGCGCAGGTTTTCAGGGAGCTTTTGAATGAACAAGACATTGGTTGTAAGTGCACTGAGCGCAGCGCTGTTGCTGGCCGGTTGTCAGTCGGTCAACACCACCAGCGGCGGCGCCGTGGGTGTGGAGCGCAAGCAGTACATGTTCAGCATGCTGTCCTCGCAAGAGGTCGACCAGATGTATGCCCAGTCGTATCAGAAGACTGTCGGTGAAGCCTCCAGCAAGGGTGTGCTGGACAAGACCAGTCCTGAGGCCAAACGGGTTCAGGCAATTGCCAATCGCTTGATCGCCCAAGCGCCGAATTTCCGTCCGGATGCGGCGCAATGGCAGTGGGAGGTCAACCTGATCAAAAGTGACGAGCTCAACGCCAACTGCGGTCCTGGCGGCAAGATCATTTTCTACACCGGGCTGATCGATAGCCTGAAGCTGACCGACGATGAAATCGCCGCGGTCATGGGCCATGAAATCGCCCACGCTCTGCGCGAGCACGGTCGTGAAGCGATGTCCAAGGCGTACGGGATTGAAATGGCCAAGCAGGGCGCGGGTGCATTGCTGGGTCTGGGTCAGGACAGTCTGGCGCTGGCCGACACCGTGGCCAACTACGGCATGACCCTGCCGAACAGCCGTGCCAACGAAAACGAAGCCGACCTGATTGGTTTGGAGCTGGCCGCTCGTGCTGGCTACAACCCGAATGCGGCGATCACGTTGTGGAACAAGATGAGCAAGGCGTCGGAAGGTTCGCCGCCGGAGTTCATGAGCACCCACCCGGCCTCGGCCAGCCGGATTGCCTCGTTGCAGGCGGCGATCCCGAAAGTCATGCCGCTGTACGAACAGGCTCCTAAATCCTGAGTCGGTGATCGTTCCCACGCTCTGCGTGGGAATGCCTCAAGGGACGCTCCGCGTTCCAAAAGGGACGCAGAGCGTCCCCGGCTGCATTCCCACGCAGGGCGTGGGAACGATCCTTCTCTCAGGGTTAAACCCAGCCACTGCTCTGCATCGCCTTGTACACCGCGACGATCGCCAGAATCATGAACGCCGAAGCCGCGAGGCGACGGATCAAGGTCAGCGGCAATTTGTCCGCAGCAAAATTACCCGCCAGAACCACCGGCACGTTGGCAATCAACATGCCCGCCGTCGTACCGATAATCACCAGCCACAGTTCCGGATATTGCGCGGCGAGCATCACCGTAGCGACCTGAGTCTTGTCACCCATTTCCGCCAGGAAGAATGCAATCAGCGTGGTCAGGAACGGCCCGAACTTGCGCGCGGTGCTGGTTTCATCGTCATCCATTTTGTCCGGGACCAATGTCCACAGCGCTGTGGCGGTGAAGCTCGCGGCGAGGATCCAGTGCAGCGTCGCATTCGAGAAGAAACTGCCGAACCAGGCGCCGACCGCACCGGCTGCTGCGTGGTTGGCCAGGGTCGCGGCGACAATACCGGCAATGATCGGCCAGGGTTTGCGGAAGCGAGCGGCGAGAATCAGCGCGAGCAGTTGCGTCTTGTCGCCGATTTCGGCCAAGGCAACGATTGCGGTGGGAACGAGTAACGAGTCCAGCATCAGGATTTCCTAAGGGGCGGGTCGACACGGCTATGACACGTACAGCCTTCCCGCCCCGGGTAAGGTGTGCGTGTCATAGGTCTTGTCAAACCCTGCGATCCGTCTGCTGCGGACGCTTGGGTCGCATACGCCATGATCTGAGGATCAAGTATGTTGACGTATGCCGGACGAGCATGGCGCTCGTGGGAGACTACTCCCCTAGGACGGAGCGGATTCTGCCTAGGCAAATCCGATTGAGCAAGCCTCTTTTTTAAAAGAGGTTTCAGCCGCGCTTGGCCCGGTAAATCCGAAAACCATTGCCTTCGGCCTTGATTGCACACACGCCCAGATGCTCTTCGATCAGCGGCTGATACTTGAGGAAACTGTTCGCCACCAAGCGCAGTTCGCCGCCGTTTTTCAGATGTTTAGCCGCTTTTCGCAGCAAGTTTTCGGTGGCGAAATAGTCGGTGTGCACGCCGACGTGGAACGGTGGATTGCTCAGAATCGCGTTCAAACCCATCGGCGCGGCATCAATGCCGTCACCGGTCAGCACGTCGGCTTCCAGACCGTTGGCAGCCAGCGTCAGACGGCTGCTGGCAGCAGCAAAAGCATCCACGTCCAGCAACGTCACTTGATTGTGCGGATAGCGACGTTTTACCGCAGCCCCCAATACGCCAGCGCCGCAACCGAAGTCGAGCAAATGGCCGCTCGGCAGCTTGTCCAGATGCTCCAGCAACAGGGCGCTGCCGCGATCCAGGCGACCGTGGCTGAACACGCCCGGCAGGCTGATGACTTTCAACGGGCCTTCAGCCAGTGGCAGTTCGTAAGTCTGTGCCAGACTTTCCAGGGATTTCGCTTCCGGGGCGTTGGCCACAGTCACTTGCCATAACTGGCAGTGGCGCGCGCTGTCGAGCTTGCGTGGCTTGCCGAACGGGTTGAGCTGCTTGGACGCGCCTTCGATGCCGCTGCGTTTTTCCCCGACCAGAAACACTTCACGCCCGGCCAGACGCGACGCCACGGCGTTGAGGATGTAATCGGTCAGGTCCTTGGACTTGGGCAGGAACACCACGGCGCTGTCGAACTCGCGCTCCGGCACGTTCACGCCGAAATGGCTGCGACCTTCGAAACGGGCGTCCAGCGCGGCTTGATCGCCAGCGTGCCAGCACCAGCCGAATGCGTTGGGCAGGCGCCCGAGCAAATCGTCGGCAGGCAAACCGGCCAACAACAACGAACCTTGAAACAACTCGGGCTGACGAAGCAGTACTTCACTGCGCGGATCCATAACTGCTCCTCAAAAAAAAGTGCCGCAGTTTATCAACTGACGACCCGCAGCGCCTTACCGCTGAAGAACGCCTGAGCGTTTTCGGTCAATTGGCCAACGATGCGTTGCCGCGCTTCAACACTGCCCCAAGCGTTGTGCGGGGTGACGATCAGGCGCGGAATGTCCGCCGCGAGCAACGGATTGCCTTGGCTCGGCGGCTCGACGCTCAACACGTCGGTGGCCGCGCCGCCGAGGTGACCGTTGCGCAGGGCAACGGCCAGCGCCTGCTCATCGATCAAGCCGCCACGCGCGGTGTTGACCACGAAGGCGCCGGGTTTCATCGATGCCAGCTCGCGGGCACCGATAAAGTGGCGAGTGTGTTCGTTAAGCGGGCAGTGCAGGGTGAGGGCGTCGATTTGTGGCAGCAGTTCATCCAGCGGCAGGCGATCCGGGCGAGCGGGGCGCCCGGGAATCTGCCCGAGCAACACACGCATGCCAAAGGCTTCGGCCAGCCGCGCCACGGCGCCACCGAGTTCGCCATGGCCGAGCAAACCGAGGGTTTTGCCCTCCAGTTCGACAATCGGGTAGTCGAGCAGGCAGAACTGTTTGGCCTGCTGCCAGCGACCTTCGCCAATGGCTTTCTGGTAATCGGCCAGACGCGTGGCAAGGTTGAGCAACAGCATGATCGTGTGCTGCGCCACTGACGGCGTGCCGTAACCCTGGCAGTTGCACACGGTGATGCCCTGAGCGCGGGCGGCAGCGAGGTCGACGTTGTTGGTGCCGGTGGCGGTGATCAGGATCAGTTTCAGATCGGGGTTGGCGGCCATCGCGGCGGCGTCGATCAGGATCTTGTTGCTGATCGCCACGGTGGCGCCTTGCAGGCGCTCGGCAACTTGCTCGGGCAAAGTCTGGGCAAACAACTGCAGATCGCTGAAACACTCGCGCAACGGACTGAGGTCGAGGTCGCCGAGATCCAGCGAAGGATGATCAAGGAAAACGGCGCGGCGCGTGTTCGTCATCAACTGTACCTTTTGTGCTGTGAGCGTTGGGCGTAATCTGCCGAGCCTACCAGATGAAACAAATTGATACGCTTGGCCGAAAGGAGCCCCCATGTACTGGACCGAGTTCTTGACCGTTGCACTGATCCACTTACTGGCCGTCGCCAGCCCCGGCCCGGACTTCGCCGTGGTGGTGCGCGAGAGCGTGACCCACGGTCGGCGCGCCGGCACCTGGACCGCACTGGGTGTGGGCACGGCAATTTTCCTGCACGTCGGTTATTCGCTGCTCGGTATCGGCCTGATCGTGTCGCAGTCGATCGTGCTGTTCAACGCCTTGAAATGGGCCGCTGCGGCTTATCTGCTGTACATCGGCTTCAAAGCCTTGCGTGCGCAACCGGCAAAAACCGTGACTGATGATCTGCACAAAGAGGCCGGTGTGCGCACGGCGCGCGGCGCGTTCACCTCGGGCTTTGTGACCAACGGTCTGAATCCGAAAGCCACGCTGTTCTTCCTGTCGCTGTTCACCGTGGTGATCAACCCGCACACGCCACTGGCGGTGCAGGCCGGTTACGGAATTTACCTGGCGGTCGCGACTGCTATCTGGTTTTGTCTCGTTGCGATGCTGTTCAGCCAGCAACGCGTGCGTGCCGGTTTCGCCCGCATGGGGCACTGGTTCGATCGCACCATGGGCGCGGTGCTGATCGCTCTCGGCGTGAAAATCGCGTTTACCGAGATGCACTAAGAGCTGAAACGCGATCAAACTGTGGGAGCGAGCTTGCTCGCGAAGGCGTCGGATCAGTCGACATCACAGGTGACTGGAAGATTGCTTTCGCGAGCAAGCTCGCTCCCACAGGGGGTGGGAAACTCCTACACAAGTTCGCTGAGTTTGCTCAGATTGTTGAGGTAGTCGCGGGGATTCTCCCCCAGCAAACGGCGAAACATCGCGCTGAACGCCCGCGCGCTGCCGTAACCCAGGTCCTGCGCCACACGCTGCACGCTGTCCCCGGCGAGCAAACGGGGCAGGGCTTCCATCAGGCGCAGTTGCTGGCGCCAAGCGTTGAAACTCATCTGCACTTGTTGCTGAAACAGCCGCGCCAACGTGCGTGAGCTGGCGCCGACCTGCTGCGCCCAGTCTTCCAGCGTATTGGCGTGATCGGGGGTGTGCAGCAGTGCCAGACAGATGTTCTGCAGGCGCCGGTCAGTGGGCATCGGAATGTGCAGCGGCAGATTTTCCAGACTGGCGAGCTCTTCGAGCATCAACTGCTGAATCAGCGGGTTGTCGGCGTGCGGCGGCCCTTGCACGGCCCGCAGGATCAGCTCGCGCAGCAGCGGCGTCACGGCCAATACACAGCACTGTTGCAGGCTGGCGGGCGACAGCGCAGGCGCGATGAACAGCGAGCGCATCTGCACATCGCCGCTCATGAAAATCTCATGCGCCACCTCGGGTGGAATCCACACCGCGCGACTCGGTGGGATCACCCACGCGCCCGATTGCGTGACCACGCGCATGATCCCGCTGACGGCATACAGCAATTGCGCTTCGCGATGCAGATGCAACGGCTGGTGCGCGCCGTCCAGGTAATCCCGGGGATAGGCGCTCACCGGGCCGTGTTCGAAGTGGCTGATCAACATGTCTGATTTGATGACTTGCTTGGCAGAAATGCGCTTTACGGCCAACTTAGCATAGCGCCACACAACAACGTAAAGCGTGCCGCCATGAATCAATCCCGTAATGTCATTCGCTATATCAACGCCGCCCATGTGATCGATCACATGTTCATGCTGATTTTTCCCGCCGCCGTGCTCGGCATGACGCAGGCCTTCGGCCTCGACTACGCCACACTGATCGGCTTGTCACTGGGCGGCTTCATTGCCTTCGGCGCGTGTTCGCTACCCGCTGGTTGGCTGGGCGATCACTGGAGTCGGCGGCAGATGATGCTGGTGTTCTTCTTCGGCATCGGCGCTTCAGCGATTTTCACTGGCCTGAGCAGCAGCCCGGCCATGCTGGTGATCGGCCTGACCCTGATCGGTATTTTTGCGGCAATTTATCACCCGGTCGGCACGGCGATGTTGGTCGCTTATGCACAAAATCGCGGCCGGGAAATCGGCATCAACGGTATGTGGGGGAATCTGGGTGTGGCGTTTTCGGCGCTGATCACCGGCTTGCTGGTGGCGCAATTCGGCTGGCGCTCGGCGTTTCTGTTACCGGGCGTGGTGGCGATTGTGCTGGGGGTTGGCTTCGCCTTGCAGGTGCGAGAAGAACCGATCCCGAAACGCCCGCACACGCCGCTCAAAGGCGCCGCCGGCCAGCGCATTTCGATGGTCATGGTGTTCGGCGTGCTGGCGCTGGCCACCGCCACTGGCGGCGTGGTGTTCAACGCCACCACCATGACTTATCCGAAACTGTTTGAGGAACGTTTGCATGAGCTGTTCGCTTCGCCGCAAACCCTCGGTGTGGTGGTCAGTCTGGCTTATGCCTTTGGCGCGGTGGCGCAGTTGAGCATTGGCCGAGTGTTGCACCGCTTCAGTCTGAAGTGGCCGTTCATTGTCCTGACGTTGTGCCAGGCACCGCTGTTGTTCGCGCTGGCTTATGCCGACGGCTGGACGGTAATCGCCCTCGGTGCAGCGTTCATGTTCGTGGTGTTTGGTCAGGTAACAGTGAACGATGCGATGGTTGCCAACTTCGTCGCCCCACAGTGGCAATCACGGGTGTTCGCCCTGCGTTACTGTTTATCGTTCGGTGCCAGTGCGACGGCGATTCCGCTGATTTCCTATGTCGAACCGCGCCACGGTTTCGTAGGCCTGTACTTGATTCTCGCGGGTTTCGGCGCGTTGACCTTCCTCGCGGCGGTGGTTTTCCCACGGACGCCTTCTGAAGAGGCTGTAGGACAAACCGCTTGATCGATGACGAAAACCGGCAAATGCTGGCGCAAAGCTAGCATTTGTACGGCTTTGCAAATCATTCCTTTGGCTGATTTGGCTGGCGTATAAGGGTTCTAGAGTACCAATCTCTACGCCAACACCGTGCAGTCAGAAAAGGGATTCTTATGTTGCAGACTCGCGTCATTCCCCCGGCCGATGGGGCCTACCAGTATCCATTGCTGATCAAACGGCTGCTGATGTCCGGTGCCCGTTACGAGAAAACCCGCGAGATCATTTACCGTGACCAGTTGCGTTACAGCTACCCGACGCTGATCGAGCGTGTGGCGCGGCTGGCCAATGTGCTGACGGCGGCCGGTGTGAAGGCCGGTGACACGGTGGCGGTGATGGACTGGGACAGCCATCGTTACCTGGAATGCATGTTTGCGATTCCGATGATCGGCGCGGTGATACACACGATCAACGTGCGCCTGTCGCCGGAGCAGATCCTCTACACCATGAACCACGCCGAGGACCGCTTTGTGCTGGTCAACAGCGAGTTTGTTGGCCTGTACCAAGCGATCGCACCGCACCTGACCACGGTCGAGAAAACCCTGCTGCTGACCGATCTGCCGGAGAAAACTGCCGACTTGCCGAATCTGGTCGGCGAGTACGAGCAACTGCTCGCCGCCGCCAGTGCGCAGTACGACTTCCAGGATTTCGACGAAAACTCCGTCGCCACCACGTTCTACACCACCGGCACCACCGGTAACCCGAAGGGCGTGTATTTCACCCATCGGCAACTGGTGCTGCACACCATGGGCGTGTCGACGATCATGGGCTCGATCGACAGCGTGCGCCTGCTCGGCACCAACGATGTGTACATGCCGATCACGCCGATGTTTCACGTTCACGCCTGGGGTCTGCCGTATGTGGCGACCATGCTCGGGCTCAAGCAGGTTTACCCGGGGCGCTATGATCCGGAGTTTCTGGTGGAGCTGTGGCGTAAAGAGAAGGTCACCTTCTCCCACTGCGTGCCAACCATTCTGCAAATGCTGCTTAACGCGAAAGGGGCGCAGGGCACTGATTTCGGTGGATGGAAGATCGTCATCGGCGGTAGTGCGCTCAATCGCACTCTGTACGAAACCGCCAAGGCCCGTGGTATTCAACTCACTGCGGCCTACGGCATGTCGGAAACCGGGCCATTGGTTTCCTGCGCGCACCTCAATGACGAGTTGATGGCCGGCACTGAAGACGAACGCACCACCTATCGGATCAAGGCCGGTGTGCCGGGGCCGCTGGTGGAAGCGGCGATCGTCGACGGCGACGGCAACTTCCTTCCGGCCGACGGCGAAACCCAGGGCGAACTGGTGCTGCGCGCACCGTGGCTCACCGAAGGGTATTTCAACGAGCCGCAGAAGGGCGCCGAGCTCTGGGCGGGCGGCTGGCTGCACACCGGTGACGTCGCCACGCTCGACAGCATGGGCGTGATCGACATCCGCGATCGCATCAAGGACGTGATCAAGACCGGCGGCGAATGGATCTCCTCGCTGGACCTCGAAGACTTGATCAGCCGTCACGTCGCGGTACGCGAAGTAGCAGTCGTGGGCATCGCCGATCCGCAGTGGGGCGAGCGCCCGTTTGCCTTGCTGGTGATCCGCGAAGGGCATGTGATCGGGGCGCGCGAGCTCAAGGAACACCTCAAGCCGTTCGTGGAATTGGGGCACCTGAGCAAGTGGGCGATTCCGAGTCAGATCGCCCTTGTTACCGAAATTCCCAAGACCAGTGTCGGCAAGCTCGACAAGAAGCGCATCCGCCTCGACATCACCGAATGGCAGGCCAACAACAGCACCTTCCTCTCGACACTTTAAGTGTCTGCTGGCGCGCCGAAAACGGCGCGCCAGACCCACCAAGCAAGCGCTTGGCTTGTGAAATCGAAAAATTAGGCCATCCTTGCCGTGCCGACATCTGTCGGACTGGCGAAAGGACTGTTCCAGAGTGGCCGGCAGCTGCAAATCACACTTTAGAGGGATCAAGCAGTACCACCTGCTGGCTATAGTCCGCTCAAGGATTTTTAAGAACGGGGCACACGCACAAAACGGGGCGATGCATCTTTGGAGTGACTTCGGGCTGTCTCTGGCACCCGGTCCTTCAGGCGTTTTTAAAAGTACTCACTGCCATAACAATAATGCACATGGAGTAGCGTCGATGACCTCAGTAAACCAGTTCTGGCGCCGGGCGAAACTGCCTCTGGCGGTCAGTCTTGCCTCTTCGCTCGCCGGGCCCGCATTCGGCGTCAGTTTCAACGTCGGTGAAATCGAGGGCCAGTTCGACTCATCCCTGTCGATCGGTGCCAGTTGGTCTACTCAGAACCCGAACAAGAACCTCATCGGCGTCAACAACGGCGGCCACGGCCTGTCGCAGACATCCGATGACGGTCACGCCAACTTCAAGAGCGGTGAAACCTTTTCGAAGATCTTCAAGGGCATTCATGACCTTGAGCTGAAGTACGGCGACACCGGCGTGTTCGTCCGTGGCAAATACTGGTACGACTTCGAACTCAAGGATGAAAGCCGCGAGTTCAAGGACATCAGCGATTCGGGCCGCAAGGAGGGCGCCAAGTCATCCGGTGGCCAGATCCTCGACGCCTTCGTTTACCACAACTATTCGATTGCCGATGAGCCGGGCTCCGTGCGTCTGGGCAAGCAGGTCGTGAGCTGGGGTGAAAGTACCTTCATTGGCGGCGGCATCAACTCGATCAACCCGATCGACGTTTCCGCGTTCCGTCGTCCGGGCGCCGAGATCAAGGAAGGCCTGATCCCGGTCAACATGTTCTACGTCTCGCAGAGCCTGACCGAAAACCTCTCGGCCGAAGCGTTTTATCAACTGGAATGGGACCAGACCGTTGTCGACAACTGCGGCACGTTCTTCTCGCAGCCGGACATCGTGGCCGACGGTTGCAACGACAACCTGCGCGTGCTGAACAAGCGTTCGCAAATCCCGGCCATCGCCCTGGGGCCATTGGCCGCCAACGGTGTCAACGTCAACGAAGAAGGCGTGCTGGTGCGCCGTGGTCCGGACCGCGATGCCCGCGACAGCGGTCAGTGGGGCGCATCCTTCAAGTACATGTACGAGCCGCTCGACACCGAGTTCGGCGCCTACTTCATGAACTACCACAGCCGTGCGCCGATCTTCAGCGCCACCGGTGCGCCGCAATCGGTCTACAACACGGCGCGCGCGCTGCCGGGGCCGTTTGCCGCACTCGCACCCCTGTTGGTTGCGGGCAACTCGAACTACTTCATCGAATACCCTGAAGACATTCGCCTCTACGGTTTGAGCTTCTCCACTACCCTGCCTACCGGTACGGCGTGGAGCGGTGAGATCAGCTACCGTCCGAATGCGCCGGTACAACTGAACTCCACCGACATCCTGTTCGCCGGTGTGCGTCCGATCGGCGGCGCACTGACCAACGCTTCGATACTGAACGGCGTGCCGGGTCAGGATCTGCACGGTTACGAGCGCAAGGAAATCACCCAGATCCAGACAACGTTCACGCACTTCTTCGATCAGGTCATGGGCGCCAGCCGCCTGACCCTCGTCGGTGAAGTCGGCGCGACCTACGTCGGCGGGCTGGAAAGCCGATCTGACATGCGTTATGGCCGCGATCCGGTGTATGGCCCGGGTGAGTTGCCGGCCACTGGCGGTGTCAATACCTGCGCCAACATCCTCAACGCCAGCACCATCAATGGTGCCGGGCCGGGCTCGCCGCAGAACAACCGCAGCCGCAATTGCGACAACGATGGCTTCACCACATCGATGTCGTGGGGCTACCGCGGTCGCGCCATCTGGGAATACAACGACGTCTTCGCCGGTGTGAACCTCAAGCCGAACGTGGCCTGGTCCCACGACGTCAGTGGTTACTCGCCAGGCCCTGGCGGTAACTTCGAGGAAGGTCGCAAGGCGGTCAGTCTGGGTGTTGATGCCGAATACCAGAACACCTACACCGCGAGCCTGGCCTACACCAACTTCTTCGACGGCAAGTACACCACTGTGGATGACCGCGACTTCGTTGCGCTCAGCTTCGGCGTGAACTTCTAAGCACTGCATTTCAGGACGAACACACATATGAAAATAACAAAGAGTCTGTTCCACGCCGGTGTTCTGGGCCTGTCGCTGCTGGCGACAGGTGTCATGGCGGCGGTGCCCGCTGCCGAAGCGGACAAGCTGGGTAAAAGCCTGACCCCGATGGGCGCGGAAATGGCCGGCAACGCCGACAATTCGATCCCGGCGTGGAAGCCGCTGGCAAAAAACGCCGGCACGGTCGACGCGCGTGGTTTCCTGTCCAACCCTTACGCCAGTGAACAACCGCTGTTCACCATCACCGCCAAGGATGTCGACAAGTACAAGGACAAACTGGCGCCGGGCCAATACGCGATGTTCAAGCGCTATCCGGACACCTTCAAGATGCCGGTCTATCCGTCCCATCGTGGTGCGACGGTGCCGGATGACGTGTTCGCCGCCATCAAGAAAAACGCCACCAACACCAATCTGGTGTCCGGCGGCAATGGTCTGGAAAACTTCGAAACCGCCGTGCCATTCCCGATTCCGAAGAGCGGCGTGGAAGTTATCTGGAACCATATCACCCGCTATCGCGGTGGCAGCGTGACCCGTCTGGTGACTCAAGCCACGCCGCAACCGAACGGCTCGTACAGCCTGGTGTACTTCCAGGATCAGTTCGTGTTCCGCGACAAGATGAAGGACTACGACCCGAAAAATCCGGGCAACATCCTGTTCTACTTCAAGCAGAAAGTGACCGCGCCGGCGCGTCTGGCCGGTGGTGTGCTGCTGGTGCACGAGACCCTCGACCAGGTGAAAGAGCCACGTTCGGCGTGGGTCTACAACGCCGGTCAGCGTCGCGTACGCCGTGCGCCGCAAGTGTCCTATGACGGTCCGGGTACTGCGGCGGACGGTCTGCGTACCTCCGACAACCTCGACATGTACAACGGTGCTCCGGATCGCTACGACTGGAAGCTCGAAGGCAAGAAGGAAATGTACATCGCCTCCGACAGCTACAAGCTCGACGATCCGAAACTGAAGTACGCCGACATCATCAAGGCCGGTCACATCAACCAGGACCTGGCGCGTTACGAGCTGCGTCGCGTTTGGCATGTGGTTGCCACCCTCAAGGAAGGTCAGCGTCACATCTACGCCAAGCGGGACTTCTACATTGACGAGGACACCTGGCAGGCAGCGGTGATCGACCACTACGACGGTCGTGGCCAACTGTGGCGCGTCGCCGAAGCGCACGCCGAGAACTACTACGACAAGCAAGTGCCGTGGTATGCCCTGGAAACTCTCTACGACTTGCAGTCCGGCCGCTATCTGGCACTGGGCATGAAGAACGAAGAGAAGCAGGCGTATGACTTCGGTTTCACCGCCACCACCAGCGACTTCACCCCGGCCGCTCTGCGTCAGGATGGTGTTCGCTAACCCGCTGTAACCCGAGGCCGCATCCTCGTGAAAACGCCCCGACTGGTTCGGGGCGTTTTTTTGCGCGGCCTCCGCGCCTTCGAACCGTTTTTGTAGGAGCTGCCGAAGGCTGCGATCTTTTGATCTTTTGTTTGGACCGTGGGTTTTGGGGGCATATCCGTTGCTGCGGTTGGGGCCTCTGGCGGTTTTGCTCTTACAGCGAGTCCCTTTTTCAAACGCCCAAAAGGAACCAAAAGGCTTGGCCCCCGGCGTACGGCACTTCGCTTAGGCTCAGTGTTCCCTCGCTACGGTGTTCATCCGGGGCATCGCCTACGGTTTGCTTCGCTGCACCTCCTCTCGATGTATGCGGCTACGCCGCACGGCGCTGCGCGCCTGCCCCGGATGAACGCCTTCGCTCGGCCTGCCGATGGGGGCGAAAATCAAAAGCCAGATCAAAAGCAGATCAAAAGATCGCAGCCTTCGGCAGCTCCTACAGGTCGAAATGGGGGGAGATGGCGCATTCTGGAAAGACTTTTGTAGCCATTTGTAGCAGCAACCTTCATTCCCGGTACGTTTAAGGCTAGTCTGCGGACATCTGCAACGCCGCCAACAGCCATTCGAACAAGAGCCGGCCATGACTGATCTGTCCCCACTTCCGGGTCCCGCAAGCGTTGCCGTCGCGGCACTGGACGGGCGTTTTTTTCGCCCGCCGTTGCCCGACGGTTACGTCTTGCGACCACGCCTTTGCGAGCGCCTGCAGGCCGGGCTCGGTGGCCGACTGTTGCTGGTCAGCGCCCCCGCAGGGTTCGGCAAGAGCTCGCTGGCGGTGGAGTTCTGTCAGAGTCTGCCGGTGCACTGGCAAAGTTTGTGGCTGGGCCTTAGTCCTCGCGACAGCGATCCCGGACGCTTTCTCGAGCGTTTGCTCGAAGGCTTGCAGGACTACTTCCCGCAACTGGGCAGTCGCGCACTCGGCCTGCTGAAAATGCGTCAACGCCATCAGCCGTTTGCCTTCGAAGAATGGCTCGACGGCTTGCTTGATGAACTGACCCTGCACCTTGATCCCGCTGCGCCGTTGCTGCTGGTGCTCGACGATTACCATCTTGCGCAAGGCCCGGTGCTTGACCGTTGCCTGCAGTTTTTCCTCAATCATCTGCCCGATGGCTTGCTGGTGATGGTCACCAGTCGCCAGCGCCCGGACTGGCATCTGGCGCGCTTGCGTCTGTCGCGGCAGTTGCTGGAGCTGCATGAGGCAGATCTGCGCCTGACCCATGACGAAGCCCTGACCTTGCTTGATCGCCACAGCAGCTCATTGCGTGGCGAGGCCTTGGAAAATCTCATTCAGCGCAGCGAAGGCTGGGTCGCGGGGTTGCGCTTCTGGTTGTTGGCGGTGTCCGAGGCTGGTAATGACGCAGCGTTGCCGCAATCGCTGAACGGCGGGGAAGGGCTGATCCGCGATTACTTGCTGGAAGAAGTCATCGACTGCCTGCCCGCCGAGGTGCAGGCATTCCTCTACGACACCGCACCTCAGGAGCGCTTTTGCAGCGAGTTGTGCGATGCCGTGCGTGAAGCCCATGACAGCGCCGAGATTTTGCGTTTCCTGTTGGCGCATCAGGTCTTTCTGGTGCCGTTGGACGAACATGGGCACTGGTATCGCTATCACCATTTATTTTCGGATTTGTTGCGCAGTCGGCCGATTGCGCAAGCGATGGTGCCGACCGCTACGTTGCATTTGCGTGCCTGTCGCTGGTTCAACGCGCAAGGGCTGTTGGATGAGGCGGTGGAGCAGGCGCTGCGTGCCGGCCATCTCGATGTGGCAGCGAATCTGGTGCAGAACCTTTCCGAAGAACAACTGCTGGCCGAGCAAAACGTCGGCATGCTGCTGCGCTGGAAAATGGACCTGCCCGACAGCCTGCTGATCAGCACGCCGCGCCTGATCGTGCTTTACAGCTGGGCGTTGGGCTTGGCCTGTCAGCTCGATGCCGCCGAAGAGTTGTCCAGCCACCTGAGCCGCTTTCTGCCGGCGCCGTCCGCCACTGCGCAAAAGTCGATGCTGGCGCAATGGCTGGCGCTGAGCGGAATCATCGCTCGCGGGCGCGGGCATCGAGAATTGACGATCAGATACTGCACCGAGGCCCTGGAAAGCCTGCCGGCCAAACGCTATGGCCAGCGGCTGATGTGTCTATCGACCCTGTCCAATCTGGCCATTGCCGACGGCGATCTGTGGCGCGCCCGTGGGCTGAATCGCGAGTCCCTTGAGCTGGCGCAACGCGTCGGCAATCCATTGTTCGAAGCACTGGCGCACTACGATCGTGCGCGGGTGTTGCAGGCTCGTGGCGAAATCCTGCGCGCCCTCGATGAAGTCCATCAGGGCCTGGAGCGCTTGCGCGGCTTGTCGCCACAACGCCTGTACGCGGTGCGCGCGCGGCTGACGCTGTACGAGGGCTTCCTGTTGGCCATGCGCTTGCAGCCTCAGGCCGCGCGTGTGCGTTTGTTGGCCGGAATCGGTGAGGCACGCGCCTGTCGCGATATCAGCGTGTTGATCGGCCACTGCGTCATCGCCCGCCTGGACGGAAGCAGTGGCGAGTTCGCCAAGGCCTTTGCCGAGCTCGCTGAAGCCGAACGCCTGATGCACATCTGGGACGTGCCGCCGATCTATTATCTGGCGATGATCACCCTGGTCAAATGTGAACTGTGGCTGGCGCAGGGGCGAACCGATCTGGCCGAGGCGTGGCTCGCACGACTGGGCCAGACTTACACCGGCGAGCGCGCCGCTGCACCGCCGGAATTTCATCCACAGTTGCCGCTGCACGTGGAACTGCAACAGGCGTTGCTGGACATGATTCAGGGGCAACCCATGCTCGCCGAAGGGCGGTTGAACGTGTTGCATGAAAACGGTCAGCAAACCGGCCGGCAGTTGCTCAGTGTGATGGCGTTGACGCAGAAGGTGGCGCTGTTGCTGGCGGGTGGGCGAGAGCCGGAAGCCCGCAAGGCATTGGGTCAGGCGCTGGAAGCAGCCGTCGGAGGCGTGCTGCAGCCGTTCGATGCCTTGATGAAGGGGCACGAGAATTGGCTGCGATGCCAATTGCAGACTTCGCCGGCGCTCACAGGACAGCAACTGCTTGAGCACTTCCCGCCAGCGACGTCTCGCCCGGTTGTGGATTGCGCAGTGGCTGAGCAACTCAGCAGCCGCGAACTGGCGGTACTACGCCTGATCGCCCAAGGCTGTTCGAATCAGGAGATCAGTGAACAGTTGTTTATTTCACTGCATACGGTGAAAACTCACGCCAGCCACATCAACAGCAAATTGGGTGTTGAACGACGCACGCAGGCAGTGGCCCGGGCGAAAGAATTGGGGGTGTTGCAGTAACCGTAGCTGGATGCCTCTGGCGCAAGGCGAACCTTGGGCCAGAGGTTGTCGATCACTTCGCTTCGTCAGCGTCCACGCCGTTTATCGACCCCTCACGTTCAAGAATCGACATCAGGCCCAAGGCGCAATCATCGGTAGTTTTGCTGGCGATGGACTGTTGCAGGTTCTCGCTCAGCACAGCCTTGAATTTTTTCCCTGGCAACGTCGCATTCCACCCCAGCAGTGTCTTGACTGCCGGTGCGGGTGCTCCGCTGGATTTTTGATAAAGGCTTTCTGCGCTGCCATCACTCATGATCGCAAAGCCGGTTGGCGTGTCGATGTGGCCGCGGTACAACCGTAGCTTCGATATCGCTTTAGGGTCAGTCAGAAACCAGGTGGTATTGGCGTATTCACCGTTTTCTGGAGGCGAGAGAGTCTGGAGTTGCCCGTCCGAATCGAAGCTTGCGATGACACCATCGCCCAAGTGCCCGGCCATGTAGCGACCCTGCGAGTAAGCAACGAACGACAGGGTGCACGCCAGATCATTGATGTCGCCGCCGTGCTTGGCGGATTTGCGCCTGAATGCGTCCAGACAGCGATTGACCAGACGCTGGGCTGCCTTCGCATGGATTTTTTCCATATTCTGCCAAAGGCTTTCAAAATTCTTGCAGACGTAGGCGAGTGTCGCGGTGACCGCGACCTGGGCGCCGATGTCCGACCGGGCTCTGGAGCCCGCACCGTCAGCCAGGGCTATGCAGGTCACGCCGTTGGACTCTCTTGCCGCGACATAGTCCTGGCAAGGTGTTTGAGTTTTCAGGTGCGAGCGCCCCGCGACCGACGCGAAAGCGGTTTTACAGGTGAAGTCTGGGAGGTCAGACATGGCTCAGACCTGTCCCCAGGCTTCGATGCCTTTGATATCCAGTGGCACCGCATCACCGGGTGTCGACTGTGAGGCACGGGAAACACTTTTGCTCAGCCAGGCAAAAAACTCGTTGAAGCGCAGGCCTTTAAGGCGCAGTGGCGGGCGTAACGGCGAGAATCGAGCCAGCGATTGTACGTTCGCGGCTTTACCGATTGCGATGGGGAACACGGTTAGTTTGCGTTTGCTGATCATGTCGCTGACGCGAGTGGCTGCTTCGCTAATGTCATCGGTTGGCTCGCCATCCGTCATGAGAACCATCCACGGCTGAAAGTAATCCACGCCAGCCTGTTGATAATCCTCTTTGCGCGCTTCCAGCAAATCCAGAGCGATGCCCACGGCGTGCCCCATCGGGGTCATGCCGGAAGCGACCAGCGGCGGCACGTCCTGACGGCTGATGGAACCGAAATCCATGACTTTCTGCGCTGTTCCGCCAAAAGTCACGATGCAGATTTCAGCGGCATATTGCGCTATTTCATCGTCCTTGATTGCTTCGAAAAACTGTTGAACGCCCGATTGCAGTTCTGCAATAGGCTCGCCTTCCATTGACCCGCTGACATCCAGCACGAGGCAGACGGGTACGCGTGTGGTCGGGTTCTCAGCAAGTTCTTCCTGACTGAGGAGATAGTTGTCTGGCATGGAATTGTCCTTGTGGGGTGAGCGTTACAGCCAACGCTTCAAGAGTCGTTTGAACCAGCGCAAAACGATGTTTTGCGGATTGCTCGCGTGCACTGGCAATGGTCGATAGGGTTGCGGTCGAGCGGAAGTCGGTTGCTGCGGCGGCCTTGCCGCTGTCGGGCGAGCGGTCGCAGGTGCAGCTGCGGGCGCAGGACGTTTCGGTGCCGGTGCCGCCACTTTGGGAGGCGGGGGCGGCGTTGGTCGAGGCGCGATGGGCGCCGGAGGTGGCGCCGCACGCTGGCCGGCCTGCTCGATTTTCTTTTGGCTCTCACTGGCCAGCTTTTTCAGTTTCGCTGTTTTCTGGCAGTCCGAGCATAGGGTCGGCTTGCCTGCCGCCTTCATTTTTTCAAACCAGTCCTTGGCCACCTTGTGGGGCTTTTTGCAACTGCCACAGACGTCTTCAACGGGATCTTTGATATGAAACGCGGCAGGAAACAAATCATCGCAATGTTTGCCTTTGCGTAACCCTTCGCCGTATTGAGTCAGCAGTTTCAGCCAATCATCGATGGGGCGTCGCTGATTGTCTTCGAAAGTATTGCTGAATGCCTGTTTGAGCGGATACGGCAAATGACTCCAGATATGCTGCCAGACGCCCACCGGCGCGACGCTTGCCCGGCCGATGCCGCTGCCCTTTTTGAATCGGTAGGGGAAGTTCATGTTCTTGATGTTGTCGGAAGCCGTTCCGCCACCCTGTTGAGAATAGGGTGGTTTGCCCGGCAGCAGGATCATGAACAGCATGGTGGCGATGGCGAACAGCTCGTGATTTTTTGTGCGCAGGTAGTTGCCATATTTTTCGTCCTGGATTTCCGGCGCGGTGAACGGCACCGTGCCCACTTCGCAGGGGAAATGTCCAATCTGGAAGCTGTCGGTATCGACCATCCAGACCGTGTTGCTGTCTTCCGTCACGAGCAGGTTCATCGGATTGATGTCGCCCACGATGATATTCAGCGAGTGCAGATAGTGCACCTGTTTCAAAAAGGCGGTCGCGACATTCACCAGGTCACGCCGCGTCCATTTCGCGAAGGTCTTCAGCAGTACCTGTTTGACGAATACCGTGCTGTGAAGTGTTCTGCCATCCGCGCGCGGCATGACATAACCCACGAACTCCTTTTGCGCATTGAACACCAGCTCGGTCGGCCAGCAAATGCCGGGTTCGACGACTTTACGCGTCACCATCAGGCTGACTTTCTCGCGGCGCCGGGTCGTGAGTTTTTCAATGTGATAGATCTTGCAGACTTCTGCGTTGCCAGCCACGGCATGGATCGTTCCTTCTCCGCCGGCGCTGATGGCTTTATCCAGGGTTAATTGACGACCGCTCGAGGTGGTTACCACCGAGCCTTCCGCGACACGTTCACCTTGGTTGCGAATAACCATGTCGGCAGTGAGGAGCGGGGTTGCCGGCATGTCGAAAGGCACGGTCGGTGC
The DNA here is from genome assembly GCF_977020205.1 of Pseudomonas sp. AIG. NCBI lineage: Bacteria > Pseudomonadati > Pseudomonadota > Gammaproteobacteria > Pseudomonadales > Pseudomonadaceae > Pseudomonas > Pseudomonas sp. AIG. Next base: position 23,874 of record NZ_CDROCK010000036.1, read on the forward strand.
AGGTGCAGGTGCCGGTGCACTTTTAGGTGGTGGCGAGGGTGCCGGTCCGGTCCAGCGCTGGGCTCTGGCCTGCGCGGCTTTGCACTGCGCGAGCTGCGATTCGTCGCATGTCAGTAGCAGCAGATCGTAATGGCGGCACAAATCGACGACTTCTACCGAAGAGCTTTGCTCCAGCGGCGTGGTCGTGCGTTTGAGCGCGAAGATCGCATGGCCATTGAACGAGCATTCGGCCAGCAGATCGCCGGGATGCAGCGCTTTACCTTTAGGGAGCGCACGGTGCGGCCGAGACGGCTTGCCGATGAAATACCGAAAAAAATCCCGTGCGTTGCGGTGGACCTGCTCGTTTCCCTCGGTCAGGGACTGAAGCTTCAGAAGATCGGAATGGGCGATAAAAGGCAGACCATTCCTGGCGCGAATGCGGTTGATAATGTCCGGGTCCAGAAAAAGGACGCTTTTATCGACGAGCACGTGTTCCATAGAGTGGGGCATTGGCTTCCTGCCGTCTTGTTTCAAAATTGGCACGGCGCGAGGATACCCCATCAATTTTGCGCATCACAACCGCAGCGGCACGCCTTGGCATCAGGATCAAAACCATGCAAACCCCGAACACAGCGCTCATTCGCGAAACCTTTCCCGTCGGCCCGCTCCAGTGCAATTGCACCATCATCGGCGACCCGATCACCAAAAAAGCCATCGTCGTCGACCCGGGTGGCAATCCTGACCTGATCATGGCGCGGCTCGATGCGCATGGTCTGAAAGTCGTCAGCATCATCCACACCCACGCGCATCTCGATCACTTCCTCGCTTCGGGGCAGATGAAGGAAAAAACCGGTGCGACCCTGCATTTGCACAAGGAAGACCAGTTTCTCTGGGACAACCTCGAAATGCAGTGTCAGATGTTCGGTGTCCCGTACACCCCGGTGCCGTCGCCGGATCGTTGGCTCAGCGACGATGAAGAGCTGGCCTGCGGTTGCGGCGTCGCGCTGCATACGCCGGGACATACACCCGGTTCCATGAGCTTTTGGTTTTCCGAGGCTAAGCTGTTGATTGCCGGCGACACGCTGTTTCGTCGCGGAGTAGGGCGCACGGACTTATGGGGCGGCGATCAGGCGACCATCGTGCGTTCGATCAAGCAGCGGCTATACACCTTGGACGAGGACGCGACCGTAGTAACCGGACATGGGCCGGATACGCGTCTGGGTGACGAAATGCGCGAAAACCCGTTTGTGCGCGCCTAAATATTTTGTCACGAGTGCCCGGCGGAATTTTTGTGCATTGTCACGATCAAACGCCCGCGCAGGTCCATTTAACCCAGTGGCCGCTGCACCACAGAATGCGAAAAACCAGGAGCTCTCCATGTTCACCACGCGTCGTTTGATTATTGTCGCTACTGCCGTGGCCTTGCTGTCCGGCTGCGCCTCGCCTAACCCGTATGACAATCAGGGCCAGGCCGACGGTGGCTCGCAAGGCATGAGCAAAACCGCCAAATACGGTGGCCTCGGTGCACTCGCCGGCGCACTGGCCGGTGCCGCCATCGGTCACGACAACCGCGGCAAAGGCGCATTGATCGGCGCCGCTGTGGTTGGTGCTTCCGCTGCCGGTTACGGTTATTACGCCGACCAGCAAGAAAAGAAACTGCGCGCGAGCATGGCCAACACTGGCGTTGAAGTGCAGCGCCAGGGCGATCAGATCAAGCTGATCATGCCGGGCAATATCACCTTCGCTACCGATTCGGCGAACATCGCCTCCAGCTTCTATCAGCCGTTGAACAATCTCGCGGGCTCGTTGAAAGAGTTTAGCCAGAACCAGATCGAAATCGTTGGCTATACCGACAGCACCGGCGCCCGCCAGCACAACATGGACCTGTCCCAGCGTCGTGCGCAGAGCGTGGCAACCTACCTGACTTCGCAAGGTGTCAGCGGTGCCAACCTGTCGGCCCGTGGCGCCGGTCCGGATAACCCGATTGCCAGCAACGGTGACGTGAATGGCCGGGCGCAGAACCGTCGCGTTGAAGTCAACCTGAAGGCGATTCCGGGTCAGCAGTATGGTGGTCAGCAGCAACCGCAGCCGGGTACGGTTCAGCAGTATCCGTAAGCGCTTGCCCGCATGAAAAAATGCCCGATCCGCTGATCGGGCATTTTTTTGTGTGGTCAGTGCCGGCCCCTTCGCGAGCAAGCTCGCTCCCACAGGTATTGAAGGTGTACGCAAAATTTGTGTTCCACACCTAACCCTGTGGGAGCGAGCCTGCTCGCGAAGGGGCCGCTACAAACACCGAAGATTACAGACACAAAAAAGCCCCCGGACACATCAATGTCCGGGGGCTTTTTGTTTGTCAGCGAAGACTGATTACTTCTTCAACCCGTAATGCTCATCGAGCATGCCCGGCGAGTTCGGGGTCTTCGGTGCGTAGTCGCGCGGCGGCTCCTGATCGCGCGGTGGCGTCAGGCGTTCACGTGGCGCGACTGCCGCGTCAGCGTGCAGGGCAGCGATCAGGCGCTGGCGGGTCTGCTCGTCCAGGGCCAGACGATTGGCACCCTCGGCGAGATGATCCTGCACTTCCTGATAGCTCTGGGTGAGCTTCTTGACCAGCATCGCGGTGCTGTTGAAGTGGGTGACCACCTCGTTTTGATAACTGTCGAAACGCTCCTGGATATCATCCAGTTGACGCTGCGTACGGCTCGGCGCGGCGTTCGGCGCAACGCGCGCGATCAGGAATCCAATGGCGACACCCACAACCAGGGCAAGAGTCGGTAACAACCAAACTAAGAGCGAGTGTTCCACGAGTCCTTCCTCTATAAACGGCTTTGCTTTACGTTAACGGCTCGAACCTGCGCTGTATACCGCGATTCACTCGCAATAGATTGGCACAGACAATTTGCTAGACGAGTCGACCCGATTCGAGGTCACGGAGTTCCTTCCTTGCTGATGCGTGAAACCCCTGTAGTGATTGACGGCCCGGTGGGTCAACTTGAGTCTCTGTACCTGGATAACGAGCAGCCAATCGGCATCGCGCTGATCTGTCATCCGAACCCGGTGCAGGGCGGCACCATGCTCAACAAGGTCGTCTCGACCCTGCAGCGCACTGCGCGCGATGCGGGCCTGATCACCTTGCGCTTCAACTATCGCGGCGTCGGCGCCAGCGAAGGCTCGCACGACATGGGCACCGGTGAAGTCGACGACGCCCAGGCGGCCGCCAAGTGGCTGCGCGAGAAACACCCGGATCTGCCGCTGACCCTGTTCGGTTTTTCCTTCGGTGGATTTGTTGCAGCAAGTCTCGGCGGTCGTCTCGAAGCGCAGGGCGTGCAGCTAAAACATCTGTTCATGGTCGCGCCAGCGGTGATGCGTCTGGGCGAGCAGGATCAACTGCCGCAGCAGGGCGAACTCACCGTGATCCAGCCGGAAACCGACGAGGTCATCGATCCGCAGCTGGTTTACGACTGGTCCGAGCAACTCCAGCGCCCCCATGAGCTGCTGAAAGTGGCAGAATGCGGACACTTTTTTCATGGCAAGCTGACCGATCTCAAGGATCTGATCCTGCCGCGTCTCTCGAATTGATTGCAGTCTGACAAGCGATTACCCATGACGAACCGTACCCGCATCCTCACCGGCATCACCACCACCGGCACGCCGCACCTGGGCAACTATGCCGGCGCCATCCGCCCGGCAATCCTCGCCAGCCGCGACAGCAATGCCGACTCGTTCTACTTTCTGGCCGACTACCACGCCCTGATCAAATGCGATGACCCGCTGCGCATCCAGCGCTCGCGTCTGGAAATCGCCGCGACCTGGCTGGCCGGTGGCCTCGATGTCGACCGCGTGACCTTCTACCGCCAGTCCGACATCCCGGAAATCCCTGAGCTGACCTGGCTGCTGACCTGCGTCGCGGCCAAGGGCCTGCTCAACCGTGCGCACGCTTACAAGGCGTCGGTGGACAAAAACGTTGAAACCGGTGAAGACCCGGATGCCGGCATCACCATGGGCCTCTACAGCTACCCGGTGCTGATGGCGGCGGACATCCTGATGTTCAACGCGCACAAAGTGCCGGTCGGTCGTGACCAGATTCAGCACGTGGAAATGGCCCGTGATATCGGCCAGCGCTTCAACCACTTGTTCGGTCAGGGCAAAGAATTTTTCACTATGCCTGAAGCACTGATCGAGGAAAGCGTGGCGACGTTGCCAGGCCTCGACGGTCGCAAGATGTCGAAGAGCTACGACAACACCATCCCGTTGTTCTCCAGCGCCAAAGAGATGAAGGACGCGATTTCGCGGATCGTCACTGACTCCAAAGCGCCCGGCGAAGCCAAGGATCCGGACAACTCGCACTTGTTCACCTTGTTCCAGGCCTTTGCCACGCCGGCGCAGGCTGACGAATTCCGCAGTGAACTGCTCGGCGGTCTGGGTTGGGGCGAGGCGAAGAACCGTCTGTTCCAGCTGCTCGACAATGATCTCGGCGAAGCGCGCGACAAGTATCACCAGTTGATCGAGCGTCCGGCGGACCTGGAAGACATCCTGCAGATCGGTGCCAAGAAAGCTCGTGCCGTGGCAACGCCGTTCCTCAACGAACTGCGCGAAGCCGTCGGTCTGCGTTCCTTCGTTAATCAGGTGCAGGTCGCTGCGACGACCAAGAAGAAAGCCGCAAAAGCCGCACGTTTCGTCAGCTTCCGCGAAGAAGACGGCAGCTTCCGTTTCCGTCTGCTGGCGGCCGACGGCGAGCAACTGCTGCTGTCGCGCAACTTCGCCGACGGCAAAACCGCCGGGCAAGTGACCAAACAGCTGCAATCCGGCCAGGCTCTGGACGTACGCAACGAAGACCTGAGCTTCAGCGTCTGGCTGCAAGACGAGTGCGTTGGCGACAGCCCGGCGTTCGCTGACGCTGCTGCGCGGGACGCGGCCATCGAGGCTTTGCGCATCGCGCTGACCCCGGTTCAGGACTAATCGGCGGCACGGTCCGACCAAGGGCCGATTGCCATTCCCACGGGCCGTCGCTACAGTGACGGCCCGTTTTTGTTGCCTTGCTAACGAATTATGACGCCCCTAGAACGATACCAAGCTGATCTGAAACGCCCGGACTTCTTCCATGACGCCGCGCAGGAAACTGCTGTGCGTCATTTGCAGCGTCTGTACGACGATCTGATCGCCGCCGATCAAAACAAGCCGGGTCTGCTGAGCAAGCTGTTCGGCAAGAAGGATCAGACGCCGGTCAAGGGCCTGTATTTCTGGGGCGGCGTGGGTCGCGGCAAAACTTACCTGGTCGACACCTTCTTCGAAGCGCTGCCGTTCAAGGAAAAGACCCGCACTCACTTCCACCGCTTCATGAAGCGTGTGCACGAAGAGATGAAAACCCTCGGCGGCGAGAAAAATCCGCTGACCATCATCGCCAAGCGTTTTTCCGACGAGTCGCGGGTGATCTGCTTCGATGAATTCTTCGTTTCCGACATCACCGACGCGATGATCCTCGGCACGCTGATGGAAGAGCTGTTCAAGAACGGCGTGACCCTGGTCGCGACCTCGAACATCGTGCCGGACGGTCTGTACAAGGACGGTCTGCAACGCGCGCGCTTCCTGCCGGCCATCGCGCTGATCAAGCAGAACACCGAAATCGTCAACGTCGACAGCGGCGTCGACTACCGTCTGCGTCACCTCGAACAAGCGGAGCTGTTCCACTATCCGCTCGACGAAGCCGCTCACGAAAGCCTGCGCAAGAGCTTCAAGGCGCTGACGCCGGAATGCACGGCGGCGGTCGAAAACGACGTGCTGATGATCGAAAATCGCGAAATCCGTGCTCTGCGTACTTGCGACGACGTGGCCTGGTTCGACTTCCGTGAATTGTGCGACGGTCCGCGTAGCCAGAACGACTACATTGAACTGGGCAAGATCTTCCACGCCGTGTTGCTCAGCGGTGTCGAGCAGATGAGCGTCACCACTGACGACATCGCTCGCCGCTTCATCAACATGGTCGACGAGTTCTACGACCGTAACGTCAAACTGATCATTTCGGCGGAAGTCGAACTGAAGGATCTGTACACCGGCGGGCGTCTGAACTTCGAATTCCAGCGCACGCTGAGCCGTCTGCTGGAGATGCAATCGCACGAATTCCTGTCGCGGGCGCACAAGCCTTAAGCAGAATCGCGAAACAAAAAAGGGCCTGCAATTGCAGGCCTTTTTTTATATCCCGAATTCACCGCAATACTCTGTAGGAGTGAGCCTGCTCGCGATAGCGGTGGATCAGTCACATAAAGGCTGCATGGACGGACGCAATCGCGAGCAGGCTCACTCCTACATGGGTTTGTGTATGGGCAGAGGTTAGGCAGCCTGCTGAAACTGCTGCCGATACTGGTTCGGCGACAATTCAGTGTGCTGCCGGAACAGCCGCGCAAAGAAGCTCGCATCGTCGTAACCGACCTCATAACTGATGGTCTTGATGCTCTTGCGACTGCCGGACAGCAAGCCTTTCGCCGTCTCGATGCGCAGCCGTTGCAAGTAATGCAGCGGCTTGTCGCCGGTGGCGGTCTGGAAGCGCCGCATGAAGTTGCGGATGCTCATGCCATGCTCGCGGGCCACGTCTTCGAAGCGGAACTTGTCGGCGAAATGCTCTTCGAGCCAATGCTGGATCTGCAGGATGATCACGTCCTGGTGCAGCTTCTGCCCGCCGAAACCGATGCGTCCCGGCGCATAGCTGCGCTGCACTTCGTAGAGAATGTCGCGGGCTACGGCTTGCGCGACGTTGGCGCCACAGAAACGCTCGATCAAGTAGATGTAAAGGTCACAGGCTGAGGTGGTGCCGCCAGCGCAATACAAATTGTCGGCATCGGTCAGGTGCTTGTCCTGATTGAGATAGACCTTGGGAAAACGCTCGGCGAAGGCATTGAAGAAGCGCCAGTAGGTGGTCGCTTCTTTGCCGTTGAGCAAGCCGGCCTCGGCCAGCCAGAACACCCCGGTGGCTTCGCCGCACAGCACGGCGCCGCGCGAGTGCTGTTCGCGCAGCCACGGCAGGACTTGTGGATAACGGCTGCACAGCGTATCGAAATCGTCCCAGAACGCCGGGAGGATAATGACATCGGCATTTTCCAGACCGCCGTCGACCGGCATCACGACGTCACTGAAGCTGTTCACTGGTTTGCCGTCGGGGCTGACCAGGCGTGTTTCAAACGCCGGCGTCAGGCCGTGGCCCAATTGTTTGCCATAACGCAGGCTGGCCAGATGGAAGAAATCCTTGGCTTGCATGAGAGTGGAGGCGAAAACCCGGTCGATTGCCAGGATGCTGACGCGCCGCAAGGGCGTGGAGACTTGCTTGGACATAATTCAACTTTTGTTTTGTTTTTATAAGGGAAAGTGGTCACCAGACGGCTGGATCGTCTTATTTTTTGTCGGATGTGTCCAGTGTCCTGTGTCAGAGGGGAGGCTTAGTCTCTGAAGGTCATCTCCCTCCAACAAGAAAGAAAGGTGCCGCATGATCCCCAGAACCTTGTTCAGCCCCGAGCACGAATTGTTTCGCGACAGCGTACGAACCTTCCTCGAAAAAGAGGCCGTGCCGTTCCATGCGCAATGGGAGAAACAAGGCTATATCGACCGCAAACTCTGGAACAAGGCAGGCGAGGCGGGGATGCTCTGCTCGCACCTGCCGGAAGAGTACGGTGGGCTGGGGGCGGACTTTCTCTACAGCGCCGTGGTGATCGAAGAGGTCGGTCGATTGGGTTTGACCGGGATCGGCTTCTCACTGCATTCGGACATTGTCGCGCCGTACATCCTGCATTACGGCAGTGAGGCGCTGAAGCATAAATACCTGCCGAAACTGGTCTCGGGCGAGATGGTCACGGCCATCGCCATGACCGAGCCGGGCGCCGGTTCCGATCTGCAGGGCGTGAAGACCACGGCTGTACTGGACGGTGATGAATATGTGATCAACGGTTCGAAAACCTTCATCACCAACGGCTTCTTGGCTGACTTGGTGATCGTAGTCGCCAAGACCGATCCGAAGGCCGGCGCCAAGGGCACCAGCCTGTTTCTGGTCGAAGCCAATACGCCGGGCTTCGACAAGGGCAAGCGCCTGGAGAAGGTCGGCATGAAGGCGCAGGACACCTCGGAATTGTTCTTCCAGGATGTGCGCGTACCGAAGGAAAACCTGTTGGGGCAGGCTGGGGCGGGGTTTGCTTATCTGATGCAGGAATTGCCGCAGGAGCGTTTGACTGTAGCAATTGGTGGTCTGGCCTCGGCCGAAGCGGCGTTGCAGTGGACGCTGGATTACACCCGTGATCGCAAGGCGTTCGGCAAAGCGATTGCTGACTTCCAGAACACGCGCTTCAAATTGGCGGAGATGGCCACGGAAATCCAGATCGGCCGGGTGTTCGTCGATAAGTGTCTGGAGTTGCACCTGCAAGGCAAGCTGGACGTGCCGACGGCAGCGATGGCGAAATACTGGGGCACCGATCTGCAATGCAAGGTGCTCGACGAGTGCGTGCAGTTGCATGGCGGCTACGGATTCATGTGGGAATACCCGGTGGCCCGGGCGTGGGCGGATGCGCGGGTGCAACGGATCTATGCCGGCACCAATGAAATCATGAAGGAGATCATTGCGCGGTCGCTTTGATGATCGTTCCCACGCTCTGCGTGGGAATGCCGCCGGGGACGCTCCGCGTTCCACTTTGGTGGTGATCTGATCGGCCTCTTCGCGAGCAGGCTCGCTCCCACAGGGGATCACCGTACCTGTGGGAGCGAGCCTGCTCGCGAAGCTTTTAGCGGTCAATCAAGGCGCTGGGTTCGGATGATCCTTGTGAATCGCCTCGATCCCTTCCAGCACTTCATCGGAAAGCTTCAGATCGAAACTGGCAATGTTGCTGTCCAGTTGCTCCAGCGTCGTCGCCCCAATGATGTTGCTGGTGACAAATGGTTGCTGCGTGACAAACGCCAGTGCCATTTGCGCCGGATCCAGGCCGTGCTCACGGGCCAGCGCCACATAACGACTGCACGCTGCTTCCGACTGCGCGTTGAAGTAGCGGCTGAAGCGGCTGTAGAGGCTCAGGCGGCCTTTCGGCGGACGAGCGCCACCTTCGTATTTACCTGACAGGAAACCAAACGCCAGCGGCGAATAAGCGAGCAGGCCGCATTGTTCGCGGATGGCAATTTCCGCCAGACCGACTTCGAAGCTGCGGTTGAGCAGGTTGTACGGGTTCTGGATCGACACCGCGCGCGGCCAGCCACGGGCTTCGGCCAGCGCCAGAAAACGCATGGTGCCCCACGGCGTTTCATTGGACAGGCCGATGTGGCGGATCTTGCCGGCCTTCACCTGTTCGTCGAGTGCTTCAAGGGTGTCTTCCAGCGGCGTCAGGTTGGCTTCGATCTTGTGTTTGTAGCCCAGCTGTCCGAAAAAGTTGGTGCTGCGCTCCGGCCAGTGCAGTTGATACAGATCGATGTAGTCGGTCTGCAGGCGTTCGAGGCTGGCGTCCACCGCGGCGGTGATGTGCTGGCGGTTGTGGCGCAGGTTTTTGTCGCGGATGTAGTCGATGGTGTTGCCGGGGCCGGCAATCTTGCTGGCGAGGATCCAGTCCGCGCGATCGCCGCGACTTTTGAAGTAATTGCCGATGTAGCGCTCGGTGGTGGCGTAGGTTTCGGCTTTTGGCGGCACCGGGTACATCTCGGCGGTGTCGATGAAATTGATCCCGGCCTCTTTGGCCCGTTCGATCTGGGCGAAGGCTTCAGCTTCAGTGTTTTGCTCGCCCCAGGTCATGGTGCCGAGGCAGATTGCACTCACGTTCAGGTCGGTACGGCCTAGCTGGCGATAGTCCATCGGGTGCTCCTTGGGCAAAACAATCATAAAAGCAGGTTGAAATATTTTTCGCAATCTGCATAATTGCCGACCTCTTTCTGCAGTGGAAGTGATGCGCCGCCGCCGAAGAATCTTGCCGTTGAACGGACGCGCCGACCCGAGCCCCCGAAAGCGTCTGTATCCGGCTGCCTTTGACTTGTCAAAGTACGCACTATTCAGTAAGATCCGCCGTCTAATTTACAGGGCGGCCCCTGAGGCTATAAAGAATGAAAACTTTTACTGCTAAACCGGAAACAGTAAAGCGCGACTGGTTTGTCGTCGACGCTGCTGGTCAGACCCTGGGTCGTCTGGCCACCGAAATCGCGAGCCGTCTGCGTGGCAAGCACAAGCCTGAGTACACTCCTCACGTTGACACCGGCGACTACATCGTCGTAATCAACGCTGAGCAGATTCGTGTTACCGGTGCTAAAACCACTGACAAAATGTACTACTCCCACTCCGGTTTCCCGGGCGGCATCAAGTCGATCAACTTTGAAAAGCTGATCGCCAAAGCCCCTGAGCGCGTGATCGAGACCGCGGTTAAAGGCATGCTGCCTAAAAACCCACTGGGTCGCGACATGTACCGTAAGCTGAAAGTCTATGCGGGCGCTGCACACCCACATACTGCTCAGCAGCCCCAAGAACTGAAGTTTTAACGGAATAGTACATTATGTCGGCGACTCAAAATTACGGCACTGGCCGTCGCAAGACCGCAACCGCACGCGTTTTCCTGCGTCCGGGTACTGGTAACATCTCCATCAACAACCGTTCGCTGGAAAACTTCTTCGGCCGCGAAACTGCCCGCATGGTAGTTCGCCAGCCGCTGGAGCTGACTGAGACTGTCGAGAAGTTCGACATCTACGTCACCGTGATCGGCGGTGGTGTAAGTGGTCAAGCTGGCGCAATCCGCCACGGCATCACTCGCGCTCTGATGGACTACGACGAAACCCTGCGTGGCGCTCTGCGCAAAGCTGGCTTCGTTACTCGCGACGCCCGTGAAGTTGAACGTAAGAAAGTTGGTCTGCGTAAAGCGCGTAAGCGTCCGCAGTACTCGAAGCGTTAATTCCGCTTCCGCGTTCAAAAAGAACGCCCGCCTCCTCACGGAAGCGGGCGTTTTTTTATGCCTGTGATTTATCAAAGAATTGCGCTGCGACAACTTGCCACTTCCGTAGACCCCCTATACTGCAAGGCTTGAGGGTAAGAGCTCCGGGTAATTCCCTTGTCAGAATTGGGGCTTTTCATTACCATTCGGCAAAATTTTTATAAGTAACATTGATTTATTTAGTAGATGCCTGATTTAACAGGCCACAAAAGCTGATGGGAGAGGACTGAATGAGCAATGACGGCGTGAATGCAGGCCGGCGTCGCTTCTTGGTAGCAGCCACATCCGTGGTGGGTGCTGCAGGAGCGGTGGGGGCTGCGGTCCCGTTCGTGGGGTCATGGTTTCCCAGTGCCAAGGCGAAAGCCGCCGGTGCACCGGTGAAAGTGAATGTCAGCAAAATCGAGCCAGGACAGCAGATGATTGCTGAGTGGCGCGGCCAGCCGGTGTTCATTGTCCGCCGTACTGCGGAAATCCTGGGGAATCTCAAAAAGATCGAGGGCCAGCTCTCCGATCCAACCTCCAAAAACTCCGCGCAACCTACCTATGTCGACCCTGAAGTGCGCTCGATCAAGCCGGAAATTCTGCTGCTGATCGGGATCTGCACACACCTGGGTTGCTCACCAACCTTCCGTCCCGAAGTGGCACCTGCGGATCTCGGTAAAGACTGGGTCGGTGGCTATTTCTGCCCTTGCCACGGTTCCCACTACGATCTGGCTGGTCGCGTCTACAAGTCGCAACCTGCGCCTTTGAACCTGCCAGTTCCCCCGCATTCCTATGAGACCGATGACCTGATTGTCATTGGCGTCGATACGGAGAAAGCGTGATGAGCAAGTTCATGGATTGGGTTGATGCGCGCTTTCCTGCAACCAAAATGTGGGAAGACCATCTCAGCAAGTATTACGCTCCAAAAAACTTCAACTTCTTCTACTTCTTCGGCTCCCTGGCGCTGCTGGTTCTGGTGAATCAGATCGTCACGGGTGTCTGGCTGACGATGAGCTACACGCCGTCGGCAGAAGAGGCCTTTGCTTCCGTTGAATACATCATGCGCGACGTCGAGTACGGCTCGATCCTGCGTCTGCTGCACTCGACCGGCGCTTCGGCGTTCTTCATCGTGGTTTATCTGCACATGTTCCGTGGTCTGCTCTACGGTTCGTACCAGAAGCCGCGTGAGCTGGTCTGGGTCTTCGGCATGCTGATTTATCTGGCGCTGATGGCCGAGGCGTTCATGGGGTACCTGCTGCCATGGGGCCAGATGTCGTACTGGGGCGCCCAGGTGATCATCTCGCTGTTCGGTGCGATACCCGTCATCGGCAACGACCTGACGCAGTGGATTCGTGGTGACTACCTTATCTCCGGAATCACCCTCAACCGCTTCTTCGCCTTGCACGTTGTCGCGCTGCCGATCGTGATTCTCGGTCTGGTGGTGCTGCACATTCTGGCGTTGCACGAAGTCGGTTCGAACAACCCTGACGGCGTCGACATCAAGAAGCACAAAGATGAAAACGGCATCCCGCTGGACGGCATTGCTTTCCACCCGTACTACACCGTGAAAGACATTGTCGGTGTCGTGGTGTTCCTGTTTATCTTCTGCTTTATTGTGTTCTTCTTCCCGGAAATGGGCGGCTACTTCCTCGAAAAACCAAATTTCGAGCAAGCCAACCCGTTCAAGACGCCAGAACACATTGCCCCGGTTTGGTACTTCACGCCGTTCTACGCAATCCTGCGTGCAATCCCCGACAAACTCATGGGCGTTATCGCCATGGGGGCGGCGATTGCCGTGCTGTTCGTGTTGCCATGGCTCGATCGCAGTCCGGTCAAGTCAATGCGCTATAAAGGCTGGATGAGCAAAATCTGGCTGCTGGTGTTCTGCATTTCGTTCGTGATTCTCGGCGTTCTTGGTGTGCTTGCGCCGACGCCGGAGCGAACCTTGCTGTCGCAGGTCTGCACCTTCCTGTACTTCGCCTACTTCATTCTGATGCCGTTCTACACCAGGCTCGAGAAGACCAAACCGGTTCCGGAAAGGGTGACTGGCTGATGAAAAAGTTATTTTTTGCTCTGATTTTTGCTGCGTTGCCTGTGCTGTCTTTCGCCGCTGAACACGGTGGTCCGGAGCTGGAAAAAGTCGACATCGATGTCTCCGACAAAGCTGCCTTGCAGGACGGTGCGCGCACCTTCGCCAACTATTGCATGGGTTGCCACAGTGCCAAGTTCCAGCGCTACGAGCGGGTTGCCGATGATCTCGGTGTTCCGCACGAACTGATGCTGGAGAAGCTGGTGTTCACCGGCGCCAAGATCGGTGATCACATGACCATCGGTATGCAGCCGGCAGACGCCAAGACTTGGTTCGGCGCGGCACCACCGGATCTGACTCTGGTCGCTCGTGTGCGTGGCACCGACTGGCTGTACGGTTACCTGAAGTCGTTCTACGAAGATCCTGCGCGTCCATGGGGCGTGAACAACAAGGTCTTCCCGAACGTCGGCATGCCTAACGTGCTGGTCGGCCTGCAGGGTCGTCAGGTCGTGGGTTGCAAGCAGGTGCAGATCGTCGAGGACGGCAAGAAGCAATATGATCCGCTGACCGGTACGCCTCTGACCCATGAGGCGTGCGATCAACTGACCATCGTGCCGAAATCCGGTGCTCTGAACGAAGAGCAGTTCGATGAGAAGGTCAAGAATCTGGTAACCTTCCTGGCTTACTCGGCTAACCCGGTTAAGCTGCAACATCAGCGCATCGGTACTTATGTCTTGCTGTACCTGGCGTTCTTCTTTGTGTTCGCCTACCTGCTCAAGCGTGAATACTGGAAAGACGTGCACTGATACGCTTCAAGCATTGCTGTTAATCGCGCGCGCCCAAGGGCGCCTCCGATAACGCAACGTCTGGTCAGCCAGAGGTTGCGGGAGGCGCCCTCTGGGCGCGCGCGTTTTTCCGGTTCCGATAATTTCAACAAGCGAGGAGGATCGCCATGGGCGTGACCAATCGGTTGGCCTGTTACTCCGACCCCGCCGACCACTATTCCCACCGAGTGCGCATTGTGCTTGCAGAGAAGGGTGTCAGCGCCGAGATCATTTATGTGGAAGCTGGTCGCCAGCCGCCTAAACTGATTGAGGTAAACCCTTACGGCAGTCTGCCGACGCTGGTCGATCGTGACCTGGCGTTGTGGGAGTCGACCGTGGTGATGGAATATCTGGATGAGCGTTACCCGCACCCGCCATTGATGCCGGTTTACCCGGTGGCGCGTGCCAACAGCCGTTTGCTGATTCATCGCATTCAGCGCGACTGGTGTGGTCTGGTGGATCTGATTCTGGATCCCAAGTCCAAGGAGGCTGCGCGTGTCGTGGCGCGCAAGGAATTGCGTGAAAGCCTGACGGGCGTGTCGCCGCTGTTTGCCGACAAGCCGTTTTTCCTCAGTGAGGAACAAAGTCTGGTGGATTGCTGCCTATTGCCAATACTCTGGCGTTTGCCGATTCTGGGTATTGAACTGCCGCGGCCAGCCAAGCCGCTGCTTGATTATATGGAGCGCTCGTTTGCGCGTGAGGCTTTCCAGGCGAGTCTGTCTGGTGTCGAACGCGATATGCGCTAAGGCTTAAGGAGCCGCTATGAACTCCAGTCGACCTTATCTGGTCCGCGCGCTCTACGAGTGGATTGTTGATAACGATTGCACCCCGCACATGCTGGTCAATTCCGAATACCCGGCGGTACAAGTGCCGCAGGGTTTCGCCAGTGACGGGCAGATTGTCCTGAACATCTCGCCGAGTGCCGTGCGTCATCTGCACATGGATAACGACGTGGTGACCTTCGAAGGTCGCTTCGGTGGTGTCCCGCACAGCTTGTACGTGCCGATCAGTGCGATTCTGGGTATCTATGCCCGGGAGAATGGTCAGGGCATGGTGTTTGATCTCGAGTCGCCGATGGATGACGAGGAAGAGATCGAGTCGGATGACGACTTGCCGCCACCGGACAGTGAGCCACCGCGCCCTAGCGGCCGGCCAAGCCTGAAAGTGGTGAAGTAATAAAAAAGGCGATCCGGATGGATCGCCTTTTTTGTGCGCGGGTTTCGGCGGTCAGTCGATGTATTCGAAGAGCTTGACGATCTTCTGTACGCCGGAAACGCCTTGCACCAGATTGGTTGCCTGGGTGGCTTCCTGTTTGGTCAACAGGCCCAGCAGGTAGACGATACCGTTCTCGGTCACGACCTTGATGCGCGAGCCAGGGATACTGGCGTCGGTGAGCATCTGGGTCTTGATCTTGGAGGTCAGCCAAGTGTCGTTCTGGCGCGCCAGGAAGCCGGACGGCGGGATGACCTGCAGTTCGTTATGAACGGTTTTTACCCGTTG
This sequence comes from Pseudomonas sp. AIG, assembly GCF_977020205.1. Classification (NCBI taxonomy): domain Bacteria; kingdom Pseudomonadati; phylum Pseudomonadota; class Gammaproteobacteria; order Pseudomonadales; family Pseudomonadaceae; genus Pseudomonas; species Pseudomonas sp. AIG. The sequence continues at coordinate 39,113 of NZ_CDROCK010000036.1, forward strand.
GACGGCGGCTGCCGCTTGCTCAGCCTTGGCTTTCAAGTCTGCGCGAGGCGTTTGGCCGGCCAGCAAGACAACACCGTTGAAACTGGTGACGACGATGTGCGAATCGTTGTCCAGGGCCGGGTCGGCCTTCGCCACGTTCACACCGACTTTGGTTTCGATCAACGAGTCGTCGATCTTGCTGCCGAAGGTGCGGGTGCCGCGGTCGTCGTCGATCGGCGCTTCACGGCTGGCGTTCACCACCGAGGTGCAGCCGCTGATGCCGAGGCACAGGGTCAAGGCCAGAAGGCCAAGGCGATTAGGGGTCATTCTTCACTCCCGAACAGTTGGCTGTCGATCAGATCGCAAAGGCAATGGATCGCCAGCAAGTGGACTTCTTGAATACGTGCAGTGACATTGGCCGGTACGCGAATCTCGACGTCCTCGGGCAACAGCAGCGACGCCATGCCGCCGCCATCGCGTCCGGTCATAGCTACGACAATCATTTCGCGATCATGTGCGGCCTGGATCGCTTGAATAATATTCGCCGAGTTACCGCTGGTCGAAATCGCCAGCAAGACATCGCCCGGCTGACCGAGCGCGCGGATCTGTTTGGAGAATACTTCGTTGTAGCTGTAATCGTTGGCGATCGAGGTGATCGTCGATGTGTCCGTGGTCAGGGCAATGGCCGGCAGGCTCGGACGCTCGCGCTCGAAGCGGTTGAGCAGCTCGGAAGAGAAGTGCTGGGCATCGCCGGCCGAGCCGCCATTGCCGCACGAAAGCATTTTGCCTTCGTTGAGCAGGGCGTTGACCATGATCTGGCTGGCTTGCTCGATGTGCGGTGCAAGTACGTCCATCGCCTGTTGCTTGGTGTCGATACTGGCCTGGAAAAGCTGGCGAATTCGGGATTGCATGTCCATCTATGTGACCTTAAGTAGCGCGGCTGTCCGGCACATGAATGTGCAGCCCGCAAAGCAAAGAGCAAAATTTGTCGGTGGGATTGTCCGGGTCGCAACGCCGACGATCAACTGTCGAAAGCATTCTGCAACCAGTTCAGCTGATCCGGATGGCTGTCGATGGCCACCACGTCGAAGCGGCAGGGGGAATTGGCCCAACGCGACTCGCGCTGAAGAAAATACTGCGCAGCGAAAATCAGTTTCTGCTGCTTGCGCCCATCGATGCTAGCGAGCGCGCCACCCCATTGAGTGTTTTTTCTGTAACGAACTTCAACGAATACTACTGTATCGCCATCAAGCATGACCAGATCAAGCTCGCCGCGTTTGCAAAACCAGTTCTGCGCCAGCAGGCGCAGACCGTGTTGTTGCAGATGCTCGAGCGCTTGGCGCTCGGCATCCTTGCCGCTTTGCGAGCGTGACCTGTCGGGCATCAGCGCGGGGTGTCCGGCAGGCGCTGAACCTGGCCGCTGACGAACTGCGCCCAAGGCAGCTGACGCACAACACGTTGGGTCTGGGTCATGCCGAGGCTGCCCGACTCACCGTCGATGCGGCTGTCTGGCAGAGCCTTGAGTTGACCCAGGCGCGGTGCCAGACGGTAGGCATCGACACCCATCGCATACAGGCGGCCGAGGCTGCCGGCGGCTTGCGGCCATTGTGCAACCACTTGCTGACGCAGTGGATCGCTGTTGTCCAGCAGCCACGGCGTTTCGCAGAAGCGAATGCCGTTCATGTCGTTGTATTGGTTGACGTCACCGCTGGCACTGTAAACGTGCGAGGTCGCATAAACCGGAACATCGCCTGCGTATTGGAAGTTCAGGGTCGGCTTGATCTGCTGCGCCTGTTGCGGCGTGGCGGCCAGGAAGATGAATTCGATGTCCTGACGACGCGACGGCTGCGCTGCTACGTTGGTGCCGGCAGCATTCTGCAGGCTCTTGGCGCGGGCTTCGCTCTGACGCAGCTGGAACATGTCGGCAATCTGCTGGGCCAGTTGCACCGGCTGATCAACGCGTTCGGTGGCGACGATGCTGCCACCGTTGGCCTGCCAGTCCTGGCTGAATGCGCGCAGGACGCGGTCGCCCCATTCGCCTTTCGGCACCATGATCGCGGCGCGGTGCAGGCCATCGGCGCGGGCACGGCGCGAGACTTCGCGGGCTTCGTCTTCAGCAGCCAGACCAAACTGGAACAGTTGCGCCGGGCCTTGGTCACCTTCGCTGTAGTTCAGCGCGAGGGTGGTGATCGGCAGTTGCGGGCGAGTGCTCAGCTGTTTGACCAGTGGTTTTTCCAGTGGGCCAACGACCAGTTGCACACCATCAGCCTGAGCCTTGCGGTAGAACTCGTCCATCGAAGTCAGTTTCGAGCTGTCGTAGAACTCGATCGCTGGCGGCTTCTGTCCGGCTTGTTGCGCCTGATAGTGCGCAGCCATGAAGCCTTCACGCAGCGCCTTGCCAACAGCGGCCAGCGGACCGTCTTGTGGCAGCAGCAGGGCGATTTTGCTCAGCGGCTGGCTGGCCAGTTCTTTGAGTTTGGTCAGCGGCAGCGGCAGGTTGATCGCGGCCGGGTGCTTTGGATTCTGCGCACGCCAGGTGTCGATCGCGGCTTGCTGCTGTTCCAGAGTGCCGGCAGATTTCACTGCCATGGCCAGGCCCATCCAGCCGCCGAGATCGTCGGTGGTGTTCGGTTGCAGTTGGTCGGTTGGCAGCGAGCCGATCAGGGTCCAGATCGCTTCGTGGTTCTTGCTCGCGGCTTCGCCTTGCAGCATCGGCGCGATGAATACGCGCTCGCGAGCGGCAGCCAGTGTCTGGCCGTCGGCCTCAAGGGCGCGGGCGTGGACGGTGCCGGTGCGCACTTGCTGTTCTTCAGGCATCTCGCCCAAATGCTGCAGGCTTGGATGGCTGAGGGCGGTCAGCGCGGCTTTCGGCTGATTGCGAGTCATCGCCAGTTCAGCGTTCAAGGTGCTGGCAAAAATCTGCTGGCCGGGCTTGAGTTGCTCCATCGGCACTTGTTGCAGGATTTGCGCGGACTGTCCGGCATTGCCCTGGCGGTATGCCAGGTCCGCTGCGCTCAGGCGCAGCAGGGCGGCTTTTTCCGGGGTTTTCGCCTGGGTAGCCTGTTCGAGCAGTTGCTCGATGCTGGCATCCGGGGTCCGTGGAAGTTCGCCAAGGCTGGAGGAAGGGGAGCTGGCGCAAGCCGCCAACAAGGCAGCGAGGCAGAGGGCAGTGAACAGCCGCAGGCAAGCGATCATGTAAGTGTTCCTGATACTCGATCAAATTAGCGTCGAATTGTACCCAAGCACTGGCCGGGGCGCGATGTTAGTGGCGTGAAACGGACAATTTAGCTGGAGTAAATGTTGCGGCGGCGCACAACGGCGTGCAAAACCGGGCTCGGCTTGAAAGCATCGCAAGCCTCGTGACGCGCTACAATGGCCGCTTTTATCGATCACGAGGTGTGCGCTTTGACTGCTCCAGGTTCCCTGAATTCCGCCGCTGGCTCGCTTTATGTGGTGGCGACGCCCATCGGCAACCTGGACGACATCAGCGCCCGGGCCCTGAAGATCCTCCGCGAAGTGGCTTTGATTGCGGCCGAAGACACCCGCCACTCGGCGCGCCTGATGCAGCATTTCGGGATCGGCACGCCGCTGGCCGCCTGTCACGAACATAACGAAAGAGATGAGGGTAGCCGCTTTATTACCCGTTTGTTGGCGGGCGATAACGTCGCGCTGATTTCCGATGCGGGGACGCCGCTGATTTCCGATCCGGGTTATCACTTGGTGCGTCAGGCCCGCGCGGCCGGGATCAATGTGGTGCCGGTGCCCGGTGCCTGCGCCCTTATCGCGGCGCTGTCGGCGGCCGGCCTGCCATCCGATCGCTTTATCTTTGAAGGTTTTCTGCCGGCCAAGTCGGTCGGGCGCAAGGCGCGACTGGAAGCCGTTAAAGAAGAGCCGCGTACGCTGATCTTCTATGAAGCGCCGCACCGCATCCTTGAATGCCTGCAGGATATGGAAGAAGTGTTTGGTGGTGAGCGTCAGGCATTGCTCGCCCGCGAAATCACCAAAACCTTTGAAACGCTTAAAGGTCTGCCATTGGCCGAGCTGCGCGCGTTTGTCGAGTCCGACAGCAATCAGCAGCGCGGCGAATGCGTCGTGTTGGTGGCTGGCTGGACTGCGCCGGAGTCTGAAGAAGCGGTCAGCAGCGAGGCGATGCGCATCCTTGATCTGCTGCTCGAAGAAATGCCGCTCAAGCGTGCCGCCGCGTTGGCCGCGCAGATCACCGGCGAGCGCAAAAACGTGTTGTATCAGGTCGCGCTGGAAAAACAGAAAGGCGTGTAAGCCGTCGCCCATAGCGGTCTTGAGGCTTTTAGCGCTTGTTCTTCAGGCGCTCTGCCGTTAACCTTCGCGGCGGAGAGTCGATCGGACAGTCGCTGCCCTCTATGAAAATTAGGGGGGGGAGGAAAGTCCGGGCTCCATAGGGCGAAGTGCCAGGTAATGCCTGGGAGGCGTGAGCCTACGGAAAGTGCCACAGAAAATAACCGCCTAAGCGCGCAAGCGCCGGTAAGGGTGAAAAGGTGCGGTAAGAGCGCACCGCACGTCTGGCAACAGTTCGTGGCTAGGTAAACCCCACTTGGAGCAAGACCAAATAGGGTCCCAAGGCGTGGCCCGCGCTGGGACCGGGTAGGTTGCTAAAGATGTCCAGTGATGGCCATCGTAGACGAATGACTGTTCAAGACAGAACCCGGCTTACAGATCGACTCTCCACCTTTTTCTTTCCCTGCTTGAATCATTGGCAACAGGGCTGTGTAATATCAGCAGGCCTGCTCTGAAAGTTCGGCAGCGGCAAACGCAGTAATAGCCATTTCCCACCTTGCTTCAATCAACAGCAGAAGCGCTTTTGTAATACCGAAAAAATCTTACTCTTAACAAATTACTTTAACTTTCGAGCGCAGCTATCAGTGCTGCATCAAGTTATAGGTCGAAAGTCCGCGCCAGATTGTCGTTACACCTCCTTTTATGCTCCTAAATCTCCGTTCTGTAAGGGTTTTCCTTTAATCCGCGCCTTGACGGTGTGGTGGGCGCATTCCTATAGTGTGCGCAAGTGGCGGAAAGTGGCATGAAGTGGGTTTTTTGAGCTCAAAACGATAAAAATTGGAGAAACGCAGACGTGTTTCGCGGAGCTAACGCTATCAGTCTCGATGCAAAGGGCCGTCTCGCCATGCCGAGCCGGTACCGTGACGAGCTCGATTCGCGCAGTTCCGGCCAATTAATCGTGACTATTGATGCCGTTGATCCGTGCCTGTGTGTCTATCCGCTCGACGAGTGGGAAATTATTGAAACCAAGTTGCGCGCGCTTCCTTCGCTTCGCGAAGAGAACCGTCGCCTGCAGCGTTTGCTGATTGGTAATGCCGTCGACCTCGAGCTCGATGGCAGTGGTCGTTTTCTGGTTCCACCGCGTCTGCGCGAATACGCCAAGCTCGATAAGCGCGCAATGCTGGTAGGCCAACTGAACAAGTTCCAATTGTGGGACGAGGATGCATGGAACGCGGTATCTGCCGCTGACCTTGCTGCCATTCAACAACCGGGCGCGATGCCTGATGAACTGCGTGATTTGATCCTGTGACTATTGATAGCGGCTTTAACCACATCACCGTACTGCTTGACGAAGCCGTCGAGGCTCTCGCCGTACGTCCTGATGGCTGCTATCTGGACGGTACGTTCGGGCGCGGTGGCCACAGCCGGTTGATCCTCAGCCAGCTCGGCACCGACGGTCGGCTCATCGGGTTCGACAAAGATCCACAAGCGATTGCCACCGGGCAAACGCTAGCGGCCGAAGACGGCCGCTTTGTCGTTGTGCAGCGCAGCTTTGCCGAGCTCGGTTCGGTGGTTGCCGAGCAAGGCTTGAGCGGCAAGGTCAGCGGCATTCTGCTGGACCTCGGCGTGTCTTCGCCGCAGCTCGACGACGCCGAGCGCGGCTTCAGTTTCCTCAACGACGGCCCGCTGGACATGCGCATGGATCCGTCCCGTGGCATCAGCGCTGCCGAATTCGTCAACACCGCGCCGGCTGAGGAAATCGCCCGGGTGTTCAAGGAATACGGCGAAGAACGTTTCTCCGGTCGTATGGCTCGCGCCGTCGCCGAGCGTCGCGATATCAAGCCGTTCGAGCGCACTGCCGATCTGGCCGAAGTATTGAAAGTCGCCAACCCGGCTTGGGAAAAGGGCAAGAACCCGGCCACCCGTGCATTCCAGGGTTTGCGCATTCACGTCAATAACGAACTGGGCGATCTGGAAGCCGGCCTCGAAGCCGCACTGGACGCTCTGGAAATTGGCGGCCGCCTGGTGGTGATCAGCTTCCACTCGCTGGAAGACCGCATCGTCAAACTGTTCATGCGCAAACTGGTGAAAGGCGAAGCCGACAACCTGCCGCGCAACCTGCCGGTTCGCCACGTCGCGTTCGAACCGAAAATCAAAGTCCATGGCAAAGCGCAGACGGCCTCCGACGCCGAACTCAAAGCCAACCCACGTTCCCGTAGCGCCGTCATGCGCGTGGCGGAGAAGCTGCGGTGAGCAAGCTTTTCGCCAAGCCACTGCCTGGCGGCAGCTTTCTGATGCTGCTGCTGTTCATCGGCGTGCTCGTGTCGGCCATCGCCGTGTCGTACAGCGCGCACTGGAACCGGCAGTTGCTCAACACCCTTTATAACGAACTCAGCGTGCGCGACAAGGCGCAGGCCGAGTGGGGCCGTCTGATTCTCGAGCAGAGCACCTGGACCGCGCACAGCCGTATCGAAGTGCTGGCCACCGAACAGCTGAAAATGCACATCCCCGGCGCGGCTGACGTGAAGATGGTGGCGCCATGATGAAACTCGAAGGCGCACTGTTCCCATGGCGCTTCCGCCTGATGGTGGCGCTGCTCGGCGTGATGGTCGCGGCGATCTGCTGGCGCATCATCGACCTGCAAGTGGTTGACCGTGACTTCCTCAAAGGTCAGGGCGACGCGCGCAGTCTGCGTCACATCCCGATTCCGGCTCACCGTGGTCTGATCACCGACCGTAACGGCGAGCCTTTGGCCGTGAGTACCCCGGTGACCACGCTGTGGGCCAATGCCAAGGAAATGCAAACGGCGAAAGAGAAGTGGCCAGCATTGGCCGCCGCGTTGGGCCAGGATCCGAAAGCCCTGACCGAACGCCTCGAAGCTCAGGCCAACAAAGAATTCATTTATCTGGTGCGCGGGCTGACCCCCGAGCAGGGCCAGTCTGTGCTCGATCTGAAAGTGCCGGGCGTCTATGGCATCGAAGAGTTCCGCCGGTTCTACCCGGCCGGTGAAGTCACCGCGCACATGGTCGGGTTTACCGACATCGATGACCACGGTCGCGAAGGTGTCGAACTCGCTTATGACGAATGGCTGGCCGGGGTGCCGGGCAAACGACAGGTCATCAAGGATCGGCGCGGTCGGCTGATCAAGGATGTCCAGGTCACCAAAAACGCCAAGGCCGGCAAGCCCTTGGCGTTGTCCATTGACCTGCGTCTGCAATATCTGGCCAACCGCGAACTGCGCAACGCGATCATCGAGAACGGCGCCAAGGCCGGCAGTCTGGTGATCATGGACGTCAAGACCGGCGAGATTCTCGCCATGGTCAACCAGCCGACCTACAACCCGAACAACCGTCGCAACCTGCAGCCGGCGATGATGCGTAACCGCGCGATGATCGACGTGTTCGAACCGGGTTCGACCATGAAAGCCATCTCGATGAGCGCGGCGATCGAGTCCGGTCGCTGGAAACCGAGCGACACTGTCGAGGTGTATCCGGGCACTCTGCAGATCGGCAAATACACGATCAAGGACGTTTCCAAGAGCGAAGGCCCGGTGCTGGACATGACCGGCATTCTGATCAATTCCAGTAACGTCGGCATGAGTAAGGTCGCGTTCGATATCGGCGGTGAAACCATTTACCGGCTGGCACAGAAAGTTGGCCTGGGTCAGGACACCGGTCTCGGTTTCCCGGGTGAGCGCGTCGGTAACCTCCCCAATTACCGGGATTGGCGTAAAGCCGAGACCGCGACCCTGTCCTACGGCTACGGTATTTCCGTGACCGCGATTCAGCTGGTTCACGCGTTCTCGGCGTTGGCCAACAACGGTCGGCTCGCGCCGCTGACCCTGATCAAAACCGACAAGCCGCCGCAGACCACGCAAGTGCTGCCGGAAGCCGTCGCGAAAACCATGCAAGGCATGTTGACCCAAGTGATCGAAGCGCCGCGCGGCGTGTTCCGTGCGCAGGTGCCGGCGTATCACGTGGCGGGCAAGTCGGGTACTGCGCGTAAGACCTCGGTGGGCACCAAAGGCTACGCGGAAAACTCGTATCGCTCGCTGTTCGCCGGTTTCGGCCCGATGAGCGATCCGCGTTACGCCATCGTTGTGGTGATCGACGAACCAAGCAAGGCCGGCTACTTCGGTGGTCTGGTATCGGCGCCGGTGTTTAGCCGCGTGATGTCCGGCACCCTGCGCCTGATGAACGTAACGCCGGACAACTTGCCGACGACGCAACAAGCCAACGCTACCCCGGTCATTCCGCTGAAAGCCAATGGAGGGCGCGGCTGATGTCATTAAGTCTGAACAAGATATTCCCCCACGCCGGCCACGATCTGTTGATCCGTGAATTGGCGCTGGACAGCCGCAACGTGCGCGCAGGGGATCTGTTCCTCGCCGTGCCTGGCGGCAAATTCGATGGCCGTGCACACATTGCCGATGCCCTGCAACGCGGCGCGGCGGCTGTAGCTTATGAAGTGGAAGGTGCCACCGTGCTGCCGATCACTGACGTGCCGCTGATTCCGGTCAAAGGCCTGGCCGCGCAGCTGTCTGACATCGCCGGGCGTTTTTACGGCGAGCCAAGTCATCACCTGAATCTGATCGGCGTGACCGGCACCAACGGCAAGACCAGCGTGACCCAATTGGTTGCGCAGGCGCTGGATCTGCTCGGCCAGCATTGCGGTATCGTCGGGACCTTGGGTTCCGGCTTCTATGGCGCACTGGAAAGTGGTCTGCACACCACGCCGAACCCGATCGCCGTGCAAGCGACCCTTGGCGACCTGAAAAAGGCCGGCGCCAAAGCCGTGGCCATGGAAGTCTCGTCCCACGGTCTGGATCAGGGTCGCGTTACTGCCTTGGCGTTCGATGTCGCGGTGATGACCAATCTGTCCCGCGATCACCTGGATTATCACGGCACCATGGAGGCGTACGCCGAGGCCAAGGCCAAGCTGTTCGCCTGGAATGATCTGAAATGCCGCGTGGTCAACCTCGACGACGATTTCGGCCGGCAACTGGCCGCGGAAAAACGTGAGTCGCGCCTGATCACTTACAGCCTGCTCGACAGCAGCGCGTACCTGTTCTGCCGCGAAGCGCAGTTTGACGACCACGGTGTGCGCGCCACATTGGTGACGCCGCAGGGCGAGCATCATCTGCGCAGCACGCTGCTCGGCCGCTTCAATCTGAGCAACGTACTGGCAGCCGTCGGTGCCTTGCTCGGTCTGGATTACGCGCTCGACGAAATTCTCAAAGTGCTGCCAAAACTCGAAGGCCCGGCCGGTCGCATGCAGCGTCTGGGTGGCGGTACGCAGCCGTTGGTGGTGGTCGATTACGCCCACACCCCGGACGCTCTGGAAAAAGTCCTGACCGCGTTGCGCCCGCATGTCAAAGGTCAGTTGCTGTGCCTGTTCGGCTGCGGCGGTGACCGTGATCGCGGCAAACGTCCGTTGATGGCCGAAGTGGTCGAGCGTCTGGCCGATCAGGTGCTGGTCACCGACGACAACCCGCGCACCGAAGATCCAGCAGTGATTTTCGATGACATCCGCGCCGGTTTCACGGCTGTGGATAAAGTCACTTTTGTCGCTGGCCGTGGTCAGGCGATTGCACAACTGATTGCCGCTGCGTCCGCCGATGACGTGATTGTCCTGGCCGGTAAAGGTCACGAGGACTATCAGGAAATCAACGGCGAGCGTCACGCTTTCTCCGATCTGGTCGAGGCTGATCACGCCCTGACCGCTTGGGAGGTGGCCCATGCTTAAGGCCCTGAAGCTCAGCGAACTGACCAACGCCCTCGACGCCCGTTTGATCGCCGCCGATGCCAGTTTCGACGGCGTCAGCATCGACAGCCGTGCGATTCAGCCAGGCCAACTGTTTATTGCGTTGACCGGCCCGCGTTTCGACGGTCATGACTATTTGAATGACGTCGCCGCCAAAGGCGCGGTGGCTGCGCTGGTCGAGCGTGAAGTCGCCGACAGCACGCTGCCGCAACTGTTGGTCAAAGACACCCGTCAGGCCCTCGGCCAGTTGGGCGCGCTGAACCGTGCCGCCTTCACTCAGCCAGTCGCCGCGATCACCGGTTCCAGCGGCAAGACCACGGTCAAGGAAATGCTCGCGAGCATCCTGCGCACGCGCGGCCCGGTGCTGGCGACCCGTGGCAATCTGAACAACGACCTCGGCGCGCCGCTGACCCTGCTCGAACTGGCCCCGGAGCACACTTCCGCGGTCATCGAGCTAGGCGCCTCGCGTCTCGGCGAAATCGCTTACACCGTGGGCCTGACCAAGCCGCACGTGGCGATCCTCAACAATGCCGGCACCGCGCACGTCGGTGAGTTTGGCGGGCCGGAAAAAATCGTCGAAGCCAAAGGTGAAATCATCGACGGGCTCGCGGCCGACGGTGTCGCCGTGCTCAATCTCGATGACAAGGCTTTCGGTATCTGGAAGACCCGTGCTGGCGCGCGCAAAGTGCTGACCTTCGCCCTGAGCAACACTCAGGCGGACTTCCATGCCAGCGATCTGACCACCGATGCGCGTGGTTGCCCGGCCTTCAATCTGCACACACCTGAAGGTGTCGAGCGCGTTCAACTGAACCTGCTCGGCACCCACAACGTCGCCAATTCCATGGCCGCCGCCGCTGCCGCGCACGCCTTGGGCGTGTCGCTGTTCGGCATCGCCACCGGGCTTGGCGCCGTGCAACCGGTCAAGGGTCGCACCGTCGCGCAACTGGCGAAAAACGGCATGCGCGTGATCGATGACACTTACAACGCAAACCCCACCTCAATGTGCGCGGCCGTTGATATACTCGCCGGCTTTTCCGGCCGCACCGTCCTGGTGCTCGGAGATATCGGCGAGTTGGGCGATTGGGCGGAGCAGGGGCACCGCGACGTGGGCGAGTACGCCCGGGGCAAGGTTTCCGCGCTTTATGCCGTTGGGCCAAACATGGTTCACGCCGTAAACGCTTTCGGTGAACAGGCGCATCACTTCGGCAGCCAAGCCGAACTGATTCAGGCCCTCGACGCCGAGCAGGACACAAACACCACCATTTTGATCAAGGGTTCGCGCAGTGCAGCGATGGAAAACATCGTTGCGGCTCTGTGCGGGTCCAGTCTGGAGAAACATTAATGCTGCTGCTGCTAGCGGAGTATCTGCAACAGTTCTACAAAGGCTTCGCGGTCTTTCAGTACCTGACCCTGCGCGGGATCCTCGGTGTGCTGACCGCGCTGGTTTTGTCGCTGTGCTATGGCCCGTGGATGATCCGCACCCTGCAGAACCGTCAGATCGGTCAATCCGTGCGTAACGATGGTCCGCAATCGCACCTGTCCAAGTCGGGTACGCCGACCATGGGCGGCGCACTGATCCTGTCGTCGATTGGCGTCAGCACGCTGCTCTGGGCTGACCTGAGCAACCGTTACGTCTGGACTGTTCTGTTGGTGACCCTGCTGTTCGGCGCCATTGGCTGGGTCGACGATTACCGCAAAGTCATCGAGAAGAACTCGCGTGGTCTGCCGAGCCGCTGGAAGTATTTCTGGCAGTCGGTGTTCGGCCTCGGCGCGGCGATCTTCCTTTATATGACTGCTACCACCCCGGTTGAAACCACGCTGATTCTGCCGATGCTCAAGGACTACAGCATTCCGCTGGGCCTCGGTTTCATCGTGCTGACTTACTTTGTGATCGTCGGTTCGAGCAACGCGGTCAACCTGACTGACGGCCTCGACGGTCTGGCAATCATGCCGACCGTGATGGTCGGTGGTGGCCTCGGTATCTTCTGCTACCTGTCGGGTAACGTGAAATTCGCTGAATACCTGTTGATCCCTTACGTGCCGGGCGCGGGCGAGTTGATCGTGTTCTGCGGTGCGCTGATCGGTGCCGGGCTGGGCTTCCTCTGGTTCAACACCTATCCGGCGCAAGTGTTCATGGGCGACGTCGGTGCACTGGCACTCGGCGCGGCACTGGGCACCATCGCCGTGATCGTCCGTCAGGAAATCGTCCTGTTCATCATGGGCGGCGTGTTCGTGATGGAAACCCTGTCAGTCGTCATTCAGGTTGCGTCCTTTAAGCTGACCGGTCGCCGTGTGTTCCGCATGGCACCGATACACCACCATTTTGAACTCAAGGGCTGGCCCGAGCCGCGCGTGATCGTCCGTTTCTGGATCATCACCGTGATTCTCGTGCTGATCGGCCTTGCCACCCTGAAGCTGAGGTAGAACGAGTGTCTCTGATCGCTTCTGACCACTTCCGCATCGTTGTCGGCCTCGGCAAGAGCGGCATGTCCCTGGTTCGCTTCCTGGCGAACCGGGGCACGTCGTTTGCCGTGGCGGACACGCGGGAAAATCCACCGGAACTGGCCACGCTCAAGCGTGACTATCCGCACGTGGAAGTGCGTTGTGGCGAGCTGGACGTCGAATTCCTCTGCCGTGCCGACGAGCTCTACGTGAGCCCCGGCCTGGCGCTGGCGACCCCGGCCCTGCAAGCCGCTGCGGCCCGTGGCGTGAAACTCTCCGGCGACATCGAGCTGTTCGCGCGTAACGCGCAGGCGCCGATCGTGGCCATCAGCGGTTCCAACGCGAAAAGCACCGTGACCACTCTGGTCGGCGAGATGGCGGCTGCGGCCGGCAAACGCGTCGCCGTCGGCGGCAACCTCGGCACCCCGGCGCTGGACCTGCTCAGCGACGACGTCGAGTTGTACGTCATGGAGCTGTCGAGCTTCCAGCTGGAAACCACCGACCAGCTCAACGCTGAAGTGGCCACCGTGCTGAACATCAGCGAAGACCACATGGATCGCTATAGCGGCCTGCCGGCTTACCACCTGGCCAAGCACCGGATCTTCCGTGGCGCGAAGCAGTTCGTGGTCAATCGCCAGGATGCGCTGAGCCGTCCGTTGATGGGCGAGGGCCAGCCGTGCTGGACCTTCGGCCTGACCAAACCGGATTTCAAGGCATTCGGTATCCGCGAAGAAGACGGCGAGAAATACCTGGCCTTCGAATTCCAGAACCTGATGCCCGTGCGTGAGCTGAAGATTCGTGGCGCGCACAACCAGTCCAATGCCCTCGCGGCACTGGCGCTGGGTCATGCCGTGGGCCTGCCGTTCGACGCCATGCTCTCGGCCTTGCGCACGTTCGCCGGCCTCGAACATCGCTGCCAGTGGGTACGCGATCTCGACGGTGTGGCGTACTACAACGATTCCAAAGCGACCAACGTTGGCGCCGCACTGGCCGCCATCGAAGGCTTGGGCGCGGACATCGACGGCAAGGTCATCCTGATCGCCGGTGGCGATGGCAAGGGTGCCGAATTCAACGATCTGCGTGATCCGGTGGCGGCCAACTGCCGCGCCGTGATCCTGATGGGCCGCGACTCCGACAAGATCGGCGAAGCCATCGGTGATGCCGTGCCGCTGATTCGCGCGACCTCGCTGGTCGACGCCGTCGCGCAATGCCGCGCCGCCGCCCAGCCGGGCGATGTGGTGCTGCTGTCGCCGGCCTGTGCCAGTTTCGACATGTTCAAGAATTACGAAGACCGTGGTCACCAGTTCGTCCGCGCTGTGGAGGATCTGGCATGAGCCTGCGCAATATCATCAAACCGTATCCGTCGCCGATCATCACCGGGCGCGGTATCGACCTCGACTTTCCGATGCTCGCCGGTTGCCTGGCGCTGCTCGGTCTCGGTTTGATCATGATCGCTTCGGCGTCCACTGAAGTGGCAGCCGCGCAGTCGGGCAGTCCGCTGTACTACATGATTCGCCACCTTATTTATGTGGTGCTGGGCCTGGGCGCGTGCATCGTCACCATGATGATTCCGATCGCCACCTGGCAACGCCTCGGCTGGTTGATGTTGATCGGTGCGTTCGGCTTGCTGGTGATGGTGATCATTCCCGGCATCGGGCGCGAAGTGAACGGTTCGATGCGCTGGATCGGGTTCAGCTTCTTCAACGTGCAGCCGTCGGAAATCGCCAAAGTGTTCGTGGTGATCTACCTCGCCGGTTATCTGGTGCGGCGTCAGAAGGAAGTGCGCGAGAGTTGGATGGGCTTCTTCAAGCCGTTCATCGTGCTGCTGCCGATGGCGGGCCTGTTGCTGATGGAGCCGGACTTCGGTGCCACCGTCGTAATGATGGGCGCTGCGGCGGCGATGCTATTCCTCGGCGGGGTCGGGCTGTTCCGCTTCTCGCTGATGGTGGTGTTGGCGGTCGGTGCCGTGGTCTTGCTGATTCAAATGCAGCCGTATCGCATGGCGCGTCTGACCAACTTCGCTGACCCGTGGGCTGACCAGTTCGGCGCCGGTTATCAATTGTCGCAAGCCTTGATCGCTTTCGGTCGCGGTGAATGGCTCGGCGTCGGCCTGGGCAACAGCGTGCAGAAGCAGTTCTACCTGCCGGAAGCGCACACCGACTTCGTGTTCTCGGTACTGGCCGAAGAGCTCGGCGCGGTCGGTTCGCTGTGCACCGTTGCGCTGTTCGTGTTCGTGTGTATTCGCGGCATGTACATCGGTTTGTGGGCGGAGAAAGCCAAGCAGTTCTTCGCTGCTTACGTGGCGTACGGTCTGTCGTTCCTGTGGATTGGTCAGTTCCTGATCAACATCGGGGTGAACGTCGGCCTGCTGCCAACCAAAGGTCTGACCCTGCCGTTCCTCAGTTACGGCGGCAGTTCGTTGGTGATCTGCTGCGCCTGTCTCGGATTGTTATTGAGGATCGAGTGGGAGAGTCGAACCCATCTGGGCAGTGAAGAGATGGAATTCCATGAAAGCGACTTCGCTGAGGAGCCGAATCATGGGCGCTAACGTATTGATCATGGCCGGCGGAACCGGCGGCCACGTGTTCCCGGCGCTGGCTTGTGCCCGCGAGTTTCAGGCGCGCGGCTACACCGTGCACTGGCTCGGCACACCGCGCGGGATCGAAAATGAACTGGTGCCGGCCGCAGGGCTGGAACTGCACCGGATCAACGCCACGGGCCTGCGCGGCAAGGGCAAGCTGTCGCTGCTCAAGGCGCCGTTCATGCTGCTGAAGTCGGTGTGGCAGGCGCGGGCGATCATCCGTCGCTTGAAGCCAGTGTGCGTGGTCGGCTTCGGTGGTTATGTGACTGGCCCTGGTGGTCTTGCCGCGAAACTGGCCGGCGTGCCGGTGATCGTTCACGAGCAGAACGCCGTTGCCGGCACCGCCAATCGGTTGCTGGTGCCGTTCGCCGCCCGGGTGTGTGAAGCGTTCCCCGACACCTTTACTCTGTCGGACACCCGCCGTACCACCGGAAACCCGGTGCGCAGCGAGCTGTTCCTCGACACATCGCGCCCGGTTCTGGCTGGTCGCAAAGCGCGTTTGCTGATCCTTGGCGGAAGCCTGGGCGCAGAACCGTTGAATAAATTGCTGCCTGAAGCCCTGGCCCAAGTCGCTGCCGATTTGCGCCCGGAAGTGTTTCATCAGGCCGGCAAAAACCACGATGAAGTGACTGCAGAGCGCTACCGCGCCGCCGGCGTCGAAGCGCAGGTGCAGCCGTTCATCAAAGACATGGCCCAAGCCTATGGCTGGGCCGACCTGGTGGTGTGCCGCGCAGGCGCGTTGACCATCAGTGAGCTGGCTGCCGCCGGTCTGCCCTCGATGCTGGTGCCTTTGCCCCACGCGATCGACGATCACCAGACCCGCAACGCCGATTATTTGGCCCGTGAAGGCGCTGCCTTCCTGATGCCGCAAAGAACGACTGGTGCCGCGGACCTTGCCGCGCGCCTGACAGAGGTCTTGATGCAACCGCAACGACTCGAAGATATGGCCCAAGCGGCCCGCCGTCTGGCGAAACCCGATGCCACCCGTAGTGTGGTCGATACCTGTCTGGAGGTGGCCCATGGTTGAGAATCAGAAAGCCATGCCACAACCGGAAATGCGCCGCATCCGTCGCATCCACTTCGTCGGTATCGGCGGCGTGGGCATGTGCGGCATTGCTGAAGTGTTGTTGAACCTGGGCTATGAAGTGTCCGGTTCCGACCTGAAAGCTTCGCCGGTCACCGAGCGTCTGGAATCGTTCGGCGCGCACATCTTCATCGGCCACCGTGCCGAGAACGCCGCTGCCGCCGACGTGCTGGTGGTGTCGAGCGCTGTAAATACCTCGAACCCGGAAGTGGCGAACGCGCTTGAGCGTCGTATCCCGGTGGTGCCGCGTGCCGAAATGCTCGCCGAGCTGATGCGCTATCGCCACGGCATCGCCGTCGCCGGCACGCATGGCAAACCCCCCCCCCCCAGCCTGATCGCCTCGGTGTTCGCCGCCGGTGGTCTGGACCCGACGTTCGTTATCGGTGGCCGTCTGAATGCCGCGGGCACCAATGCCCAGCTCGGCACCAGCCGTTACCTGATCGCCGAAGCCGATGAGAGCGATGCGAGTTTCCTGCATCTGCAACCACTGGTGGCCGTGGTCACCAACATCGACGCCGACCACATGGCAACCTACGACGGTGACTTCAACAAATTGAAGAAAACCTTCGTCGAGTTCCTGCACAACCTGCCGTTCTACGGGTTGGCAGTAATGTGCCTGGACGATCCGGTGGTGCGTGAAATCCTCCCGCTGGTGAAACGTCCTACCGTGACCTACGGCTTCAGCGAAGACGCTGACGTACGCGCGATCAACATTCGCCAGCAAGGCATGCAGACCTTCTTCACCGTGTTGCGCCCGGACCGTGAGCCGTTGGACGTGTCGGTGAACATGCCCGGCAATCACAACGTGCTCAATTCGCTGGCGACCATTTGCATCGCCACCGACGAAGGCGTCAGTGATGAAGCCATTGTTCAGGGCCTGTCGGGTTTCCAGGGTGTCGGTCGACGCTTCCAGGTCTACGGCGAACTGCCGGTGGACGGCGGCCACGTGATGCTGGTCGATGACTACGGTCATCACCCGACCGAAGTCGCGGCGGTGATCAAAGCCGTACGCGGTGGCTGGCCGGAGCGCCGTCTGGTGATGGTCTACCAGCCGCATCGCTACAGCCGCACCCGCGATCTGTACGACGACTTCGTCAATGTATTGGCCGATGCCAACGTGCTGCTGCTGATGGAAGTCTATCCGGCCGGCGAAGAGCCGATTCCGGGTGCCGACAGCCGCAAGCTGTGCAACAGCATCCGTCAGCGCGGTCAGCTCGACCCGATCTACATCGAGCGTGGCGTCGATCTGGCGCCGCTGGTCAAGCCCTTGCTGCGTGCCGGCGACATCCTGCTGTGCCAGGGCGCCGGTGATATCGGCGGTCTCGCGCCGAAGCTGTTGAAAAGTGAATTGTTCGCTGGCGCCGTGGCGGCGTCGGTCGAGGGGAAGTTGAAATGACTGCTGCCTACGCCAAGCTGTTTTCCACGATCGCGCCGAAAGACTTCGGCCGCGTCGCCGTGCTCTTTGGCGGTTTGAGTGCCGAGCGTGAGGTGTCGCTGAAATCCGGTAACGCCGTGCTCGACGCACTGCAAAGCGCTGGCGTGGACGCGTTCGGCATCGACGTTGGCGACGACATTCTGCAACGTCTGCTCGGCGAAAAGATCGACCGCGCCTTCATCATTCTTCACGGCCGTGGCGGTGAAGACGGCTCCATGCAGGGGCTGCTCGAAGTGGCGGGTATTCCATACACCGGCAGTGGCATTCTGGCCTCGGCGCTGGCGATGGACAAACTGCGCACCAAGCAGGTCTGGCACAGCCTCGGGATTCCGACGCCGCGTCACGCCGTGCTGTGCAGCGAAGCCGATTGTATTTCCGCGGCGACGGAACTGGGCTTCCCTTTGATCGTCAAACCGGCGCATGAAGGTTCAAGTATCGGGATGGCCAAAGTGAGTTCTGCGTCCGAGTTGATCGACGCATGGAAAGCGGCCAGTACCTACGATTCGCAAGTCTTGGTTGAGCAATGGATTCAAGGTCCGGAGTTCACCATCGCCACCCTGCGTGACCAGGTGTTGCCTCCTATCGCCCTGGGTACACCGCACACGTTCTACGACTACGACGCCAAGTACATCGCCAACGATACCCAGTACCGCATTCCGTGCGGGCTGGATGCCGCCAAGGAACAGGAACTCATGGATCTCACGGCCAAGGCCTGTGAGGCGCTGGGTATTGCCGGTTGGGGCAGGGCGGACGTGATGCAGGACGCCGACGGGCAGTTCTGGTTTCTGGAAGTGAACACCGCTCCGGGCATGACCGATCACAGTCTGGTGCCGATGGCCGCGCGTGCGGCCGGCCTGGATTTCCAGCAACTGGTTCTGGCCATTCTGGCCGCCAGTGTTGAAGACGCTCGAGGTTAAGACGATGCAAGGCGCTCAGCTCCGACATCAGCCTCCCGCACCCGGCCGCAAGCCGGTGCCACGGGGTGCCAGCCGAATGGTGGCGAAAGAGCCGATGTCCGCGCGCCTGCCGAAAGCCAATTTCAGCTTTTTGAAGAGCCTGTTCTGGCCGGTGCTGTTGGTGGTGCTGGGCTTTGGTACTTACGAAGGTGCAACGCGTTTGCTGCCGTACGCCGACCGGCCGATCACCAAGATCGCCGTGCAGGGCGACCTGAGCTACATCAGTCAGCAAGCGGTGCAGCAGCGGATCGCGCCGTACGTGGCGTCGAGCTTCTTCACCATCGACCTCGCTGGCATGCGCACCGAGCTTGAGCAGATGCCCTGGATCGCCCACGCCGAAGTACGTCGGGTGTGGCCGGATCAGGTGGTGATCCGCCTCGAAGAACAACTGCCGGTGGCGCGTTGGGGCGACGAGTCGTTGCTCAACAACCAGGGCCAGGCGTTTACGCCGAAGGAACTGGCGAACTACGAACACCTGCCACAGCTGTTCGGCCCACAACGGGCCCAGCAGCAAGTGATGCAGCAGTATCAGGTGCTGAGCCAGATGCTGCGGCCGTTGGGCTTCTCGATTGCACGCCTGGAACTGCGTGAACGCGGGAGCTGGTTCCTGACCACCGGTGCCGGCAGTTCCGGCCCCGGCATCGAGCTGCTGCTGGGACGCGGCAACCTGGTGGAAAAGATGCGCCGCTTTATCGCCATCTATGACAAGACGCTTAAAGACCAGATTACGAACATTGCGCGCATCGATCTGCGCTACGCCAACGGCCTCGCTGTTGGCTGGCGGGAACCAGTAGCGCCGACGACAGCCCAACCCGCTGTCGCAAAGAATTAAGAAGAGGCAGGACCCATGGCAAACGTGCAAAGCGGCAAAATGATCGTCGGTCTCGATATCGGCACCTCCAAAGTGGTGGCGCTGGTCGGCGAGGTCTCCGACGACGGCACGCTGGAAATCGTCGGGATCGGTACCCATCCGTCCCGTGGCCTGAAGAAGGGCGTGGTGGTCAACATCGAGTCCACCGTGCAATCGATCCAGCGCGCGATCGAAGAAGCCCAATTGATGGCGGGCTGCCGCATTCACTCGGCGTTCGTCGGTGTGGCCGGCAATCACATCCGCAGCCTGAACTCCCACGGCATCGTCGCGATCCGCGATCGTGAAGTCAGCTCGGCTGACCTTGAGCGCGTCCTCGACGCTGCTCAGGCTGTGGCGATCCCGGCTGACCAGCGTGTGCTGCACACCCTGCCGCAGGATTACGTAATCGATAACCAGGAAGGCGTTCGCGAGCCACTGGGCATGTCCGGCGTACGTCTGGAAGCCAAGGTTCACGTGGTCACCTGCGCCGTCAACGCTGCACAGAACATTGAAAAATGCGTGCGTCGCTGCGGTCTGGAAATCGACGACATCATTCTCGAGCAACTGGCCTCGGCCTACTCGGTCCTGACCGACGACGAGAAAGAACTGGGCGTGTGCCTGGTCGACATCGGCGGCGGCACCACCGACATCGCGATCTTCACCGAAGGCGCGATCCGCCACACCGCAGTGATCCCGATTGCCGGTGATCAGGTGACCAACGACATCGCCATGGCGTTGCGCACCCCGACCCAGTACGCCGAAGAGATCAAGATTCGCTACGCCTGCGCCCTGGCCAAACTGGCCGGTGCCGGTGAAACCATCAAGGTGCCAAGCGTTGGCGACCGTCCACCGCGCGAACTGTCGCGTCAGGCCCTGGCCGAAGTGGTTGAGCCGCGTTACGACGAACTGTTCACGCTGATTCAGGCCGAGCTGCGTCGCAGCGGCTACGAAGACCTGATCCCGGCCGGCATCGTCCTGACCGGCGGTACGTCGAAGATGGAAGGCGCCACTGAACTGGCCGAGGAAATCTTCCACATGCCGGTACGCCTCGGCGTGCCGCATGGCGTGAAAGGCCTGGATGACGTGGTGCGCAACCCGATTTATTCCACTGGCGTTGGCTTGTTGATGTATGGCCTGCAAAAGCAGTCCGACGGGGTTTCGTTCTCCGGCATCGGCAGCCGCGACAGCTACAGCAACGAAGAGCCACAGGCGCCGTTGCTGGACCGATTGAAGAAGTGGGTTCAAGGCAACTTTTAAAAGCAGCTCGAAGCGTCAAGCTTCAAGCGGCAAGCAGTAGCAGTAGATGCACCGCAACAAAAATGCAGTAGGCGAAAAAACTAGAGAATGTAAGGAGAGGGAAAATGTTCGAACTCGTAGACAACATCCCCGCAAGCCCGGTAATCAAAGTTATCGGTGTTGGCGGTGGCGGCGGCAACGCTGTCAATCACATGGTCAAGAGCAACATCGAAGGCGTTGAATTCATCTGCGCCAACACTGATGCTCAAGCGCTGAAAAACATCGGCGCGCGCACCATTCTGCAACTGGGCACCGGCGTGACCAAAGGTCTGGGCGCCGGCGCCAACCCTGAAGTAGGTCGTCAGGCCGCTCTCGAAGACCGTGAGCGCATTGCCGAAGTCCTGCAGGGCACCAACATGGTGTTCATCACCACTGGCATGGGCGGCGGTACCGGTACCGGTGCTGCGCCGATCATCGCCGAAGTGGCCAAGGAAATGGGCATTCTGACCGTTGCTGTCGTAACGCGTCCGTTCCCGTTCGAAGGCCGCAAGCGTATGCAGATCGCCGATGAAGGCATCCGCATGCTCTCGGAAAGCGTCGACTCGTTGATCACCATTCCCAACGAGAAGCTGCTGACCATCCTCGGTAAAGACGCAAGCCTCTTGTCGGCTTTCGCCAAGGCTGACGATGTACTGGCCGGTGCCGTTCGCGGTATCTCCGACATCATCAAGCGTCCGGGCATGATCAACGTCGACTTCGCTGACGTGCGTACCGTGATGAGCGAAATGGGCATGGCGATGATGGGCACTGGCTGCGCCAGCGGTCCGAACCGTGCACGTGAAGCCACCGAAGCGGCGATCCGCAACCCGCTGCTGGAAGACGTGAACCTGCAAGGCGCACGCGGCATCCTGGTGAACATCACCGCCGGTCCTGACCTGTCCCTGGGTGAGTACTCCGACGTGGGTAGCATCATCGAAGCCTTCGCTTCCGAGCACGCGATGGTCAAGGTCGGTACCGTTATCGATCCGGACATGCGCGACGAGCTGCACGTAACTGTAGTTGCCACCGGTCTGGGCGCGAAAATCGAGAAGCCTGTAAAGGTCATCGACAACACCGTTCACACCTCCATGGCATCCGCCCAGGTACAACAACCGGCTCCGGCCCGTCAGGAAGCGCCAGCGGTTAACTACCGTGATCTGGACCGTCCGACCGTCATGCGCAACCAGGCTCAGGCCGGTGCTGCGGCTGCCGCGAAGATGAATCCGCAAGATGATCTGGATTACCTGGACATCCCGGCTTTCCTGCGTCGCCAGGCCGATTGATGGAATGTATCAGGGCTATGAAGGTGATTGGTGTTCAGCAAAGGCATGGTCTGCTATCATCGCCAGCCTTTGTTGATACCAGTTCGCAATTTGCGCTGAAGCGGCCCAAGCCATGATTAAACAACGCACACTGAAAAATATTATCCGTGCCACAGGTGTAGGCCTGCACTCCGGTGAGAAGGTCTATCTGACCCTCAAGCCTGCGCCTGTCGACACTGGCATTGTGTTTTGTCGCGCTGACCTCGACCCTGTGGTGCAGATTCCTGCCCGCGCGGAAAACGTCGGTGAAACCACTATGTCGACGACGCTGATTAACGGCGACGTGAAAGTGGACACGGTAGAGCACTTGCTCTCGGCCATGGCTGGCCTGGGCATCGATAACGCCTACGTCGAGCTCTCCGCGTCCGAAGTCCCGATCATGGATGGCAGCGCTGGACCCTTCGTATTCCTGATTCAATCGGCAGGCCTGGAAGAACAGGACGCCGCCAAGAAATTCATCCGTATCCTGCGTGAAGTGACAGTGGAAGACGGCGACAAGCGCGCCACTTTCGTCCCTTTCGAAGGGTTCAAGGTGAGCTTCGAGATCGATTTCGATCACCCGGTATTCCGGGACCGCACCCAAAGTGCAAGCGTGGATTTTTCCAGCACTTCGTTCGTAAAAGAAGTCAGCCGCGCCCGTACCTTTGGTTTCATGAGTGATATCGAGTACCTGCGCAAGCACAACCTCGCACTCGGCGGCAGCGTGGAAAACGCAATCGTGGTCGATGCCGATGGCGTACTGAACGAAGACGGCCTTCGCTATGAAGACGAATTCGTGAAGCACAAGATCCTCGATGCCATTGGCGACCTGTACCTGCTGGGTAACAGCCTGATTGGTGAGTTCAAGGGCTTCAAGTCCGGCCACGCACTGAACAACCAGCTGCTGCGCAAGTTGATTGAGCAGACAGATGCTTGGGAAGTGGTGACGTTCGAAGACGCCAGCACCGCACCCATCTCTTACATGCGCCCGGTTGCGGCAGTGTAAGTAAAAAACCTCTCTAGTTTTTTGAAGGCCATCCTCGGATGGCCTTTTTTTATGCCCTTTTAAAATCAAAAGATCGCAGCCTTCGGCAGCTCCTACATGAGAATGCGATCACCCTGTAGGAGCTGCCGAAGGCTGCGATCTTTTGATCTTAATAGCTGACGACGCGGTTACGCCCACCTCCCTTGGCCTGATATAGCGCCTTGTCCGCCGCAAACAACAGCTGCTCCAGCGTCATCTCACTCGCCGCCGTCCAGCTCGCAATGCCAATACTCACCGTCATCGGCCGCTCAGCCCCATCGACCAACGGCAATTGCTCCACAGCCTGGCGAATATGCTCGGCAATCTGCTGCGCGCCATGACCATCGGTCTCGGCGAGAATCACCGAGAACTCCTCGCCGCCATAGCGCGCGACCAGATCTGCCGGTCGCCGCACATTTTCAGTGATGACCCTGGCCAGCGTCTTCAGCGCCTGATCCCCGGCCTGATGGCCATGCCGGTCATTGAAGGCCTTGAAGTGATCGGCATCGATCATCATCACCGACATCGCTTTGCCCGAACGCTGGGCGCGGAACCATTCATGGCGCAGCGCCTGATCGAGCATCCGCCGATTGGCGACACCGGTCAGTGCATCGGTAGCGGCCAGTTGCGCCAGCTCCCGCTCGGCCCGTTGGCGCAGGCGCAGCTCGCGGGCCAGCAGCCAGGTCAGCCATAACAGACCCACACACAGCACGCCTGTGGCGCCGCTGATCAACATGGCAGTACGGCGCCACGTGCCGAACACCTCGTCGCTGGACAGCGCGACCATCACGATCAACGGCAGATTGCCGACCCGCGAATAGGTGTAGAGACGTTGCTGATGGTCGATGCTCGAAACGCTGTTGAAACTGCCATTGCCACTCTTGTCGCGCAGAATCCGTATGACGTTGGGCCGGTTGCCGAAGCTTTTGCCGATGGAATCACTTTGCAGATAAGGCTTTTGCGCCAGCAGGACGCCGTCGTTGTCGATGATGTTCAACGTGCTGTCTTTGCCAATGTCGAGGCTGTTGAACAACTGGTCGAAGTAGTCGAGTTTCATTGACGCCACGGCCACGCCGGCGAACTCACCGTTTTCCGAGGAGATCCGTCGACTGAAGCTGATTCGCCACTGGTTGGCCTCGTCGCAGTCGCAACGTGTCTTGAACGGGCGGCTGATGAACATGCCGATGTCGCGGTTGAACGCGTGGGCGAGGAAGTAATCGCGGTCGGCGAAGTTGCCCGGTTTCGGCTCGACCCGCGAAGAGTCGGCGATCACATCCCCGTGTTTATCGAGGAGCAGAATGTCGCCCTTGAAGCGCGCTGTGGTTGAGCGGTCGAACAGCGCCAGGTGACGGATCTGCGGCGAGACATCCTGCAGGTCATCGCGTTGCGCGGCGGCGATCAGACCTTGCAGGGTCAAGTCGTACAACTCGACGGTGCGCAGCACATCGGCGTCGATCAGTTGCGCGATAGTGGTGGCACTGCGGGTCGCCGATTCCTGAGCGTTGGCGTGCTCGCGGATCAGCAGGAACGTGACGATGCACAAAATCGCGATCACGGTCAGCGAACTGCCGCAGATCAGCAGCAGCTCGGGGCGTCCGGTCTTGCCCGAAACGGGTGGGGTACGGCTCGCGATCATGATTGGGCTGTCGGTTGGGGAAGTCTTATAAGCGTAGTTGCACAACACCACCGAAGCGCTTGACGCAAAATACCTGTGGGAGCGAGCTTGCTCGCGAATGCGTTGTGTCAGCCAACATCAATGTTGCTGAAAGATCGCCTTCGCGAGCAAGCTCGCTCCCACAGGTTTGGTCATTGCTTGAGCTATCGGAGTCAGTCTGCAGTCAGCTTAGCGCCGATCTTAGAAGACGTTGATCGGGTAGTCGATGACCACACGGTATTCATCTGTGTCCGAATCAATCACGCCGTAGCCGTTGCCGCCACGGTTGGTTGCCCATTGCAAGTGCACTGCCAGATCTTTGGCCTGACCGCTCTGCACGACGTATTTCAGATCGAGATCGCGTTCCCAATGCTTGGCGTTGCGGCCCTCGGCGCTGTACCAGTTGGAATAACCTTGGCTGTCGGCGTCAACCTTGCTCAGGTCCACAGTGCCGCGCGAGTAGGACACCGACGAGGTCAGCCCCGGCACGCCGACACCGGCGAAGTCATAAGCGTACTTGAGTTTCCACGAGCGCTCGTTCGGGCCGTTGAAGTCGGAATACTGCTGCGAGTTATCCAGATAAACACTGTCGCCCTGGCTGATGTAGTCGAACGGCGTGTTGCCGTTGACTCGCTGATACGCGGCGGTAACGCTGTGATTACCAACGCCAACGGTGAAATGCAGGCTGTAGGTGTTGTTGTCGATGTTGCCGAGCAGCGCATCACCGGTGTCTTGCGTGTGATAGAAATGCAGGCCCGGGTTGAGGCTGACCAGATCGTTCAACTGCCAGGTGTAGTCGAGGTCGTAGTAGTACTGGTTCCAGATGTCCTTCAACTCGGAGGCGTAAAGACTGCTGGTCAGACCTTCGACACCGCTCCAGGCCACGCCGGCCCAGTTCAGGTGCTGGCTCTCGTCGCCCTCGGCCAATGTCCCGTAGGAAGTGCCGATGCGCGTGTGGCCGCTTTGGTTGTAAGGCTTGGTGAAACTCGCTTGGCCGCCTTCGATCAACCAGCCATCGAAGCTGTGGTTGGTCAGGCTCACACCACGGAAGGTCTGCGGCAGCATGCGCGTGTCACCGCCGGCAATCACCGGGTTGGTGAGGAACAGATCACCGGCCTTCAACTCGGTATCGAACGCGCGCATTTTCAACGTGCCACCGGCGGTGGAAAACGCCCCCGGTGCTTTGCCGCCATTCTCTCTGACCGGCAGGATGCTCGAGCCGTCGGTGCCGCCACCGCCATCCAGCTTCAACCCGAGCATGGCGTGGGCATCGATACCGAAACCGACCGTACCTGCGGTGTAACCCGACTGGAAAACCCCGAGAAAGCCCTGGCCCCACTCGATGTTGTCGTCCGCTTTCTGCAAGCGGTTGCGATTCATGTAGTAGTTGCGGGCGTTGAGGTTGAGGCTCGAACCCTCGACAAAACCTTCTTTGGCAGGCTCGTCGGCTTGAGCGGCAGGGGCAATCGTTGCGGCAATTGCAATGAACAGCGGGGTGAAGTGAACTGGGTAACGCACGTGCAATGGAGCTCCTTGGGTCAACTGGCGCCTCTATATTTTGAGGCGCTCGATGTTTCTTGTTGTTACAGACGAACCAAACGGCTTTCAGACCACAACGAAAAAAGGCCGCTGAAAGGCAGCGGCCTGGAATGACGACGGTTGAACGGGAAGAGCCAAACAACCGCGTCGAGGGAAACGTTGGCGCGGTGCGCGGCTCAGCTGTCTTTCTCGGCCGCTTGAGCCTGGGAAGTGGCAGCCTGCGGGGCTTGCGAGGCGTCTTGAGCCTTGGCCATCACTTCGGCCTGATACTGATCGTAGGCCTGAGCGCGAGCGACGTTGTGCGCCACGAACGCCTGCGATTCTTCAGCCATCGCCATCGGCGACAGGATCAATGAGGACAAAACGAACGCGCTGGCAATACCCATACTGTTGGACATCTTGAAAACCTTCTCGCTTGGCGAGTGCTGTTTGGTGCGGGCAAAGATAAGGTCGCCGGGCGTTGGGAAACAGCGTGATTTTCATAAATGACTGTTGCGCGGGAGGTAAAAGTCGAAGATCGCGGTGCAGCCAAGAGCAACCCCCTCACCAGCCCTCTCCCCCAAGGGGGCGAGGGGGAAAGGGAGCCGATCGGGGGCTTCAGATCGTTCCCACGCTCTGCGTGGGAATGCCTCATCGGACGCTCCGCGTTCGGCTTTGGAAGGGACGCGGAGCGTCCCGGGCTGCATTCCCACGCGGAGCGCGGGAACGATCAGTGGAGGAGGGTCAGACCGGCAAATAAATCCCGAAGGTATTCATCCCCCGATCACTGCGCACAAACACATCTCCACCATGCATCAGCGCAATCGCCTTGACGATCGCCAGTCCCAAGCCATGGTTATTGCCACTGTTGCTACGCGACGCATCGACCCGATAAAAGCGCTCGAATAACCGTGGCAAATGCTCACTGGCAATCGGCGAACCGGGGTTGGCCACACCAATACTCACCTGATGCGCTTCCACCTCGATGCGCACCTCGATCACCTGACCCGGCCCGGTGTGCTGCACCGCATTGCTCAGTAAGTTGATCAACGCCCGACGCAAATGCGCGACCTCGATCTGCACCAGTGCATCACCGCTGACCTCTACCTGAACCTGCGCATCTTCAAGAATGAAATCCAGATATTCCAGCGTCGTTGCCACCTCATCGGCCAGCGAAGTCGAGGTGAGTTTGGTCGCCTTGTTGCCCTGATCGGCACTGGCCAGAAACAACATGTCGTTGATGATCGAACGCAGCCGTTCCAACTCTTCAAGATTGGATTGCAGCACTTCAAAGTAATGCTCTGCAGAACGCCCGCGAGTCAGCGCCACCTGCGTCTGGCCGATCAGATTGGTCAGCGGCGAACGCAGTTCATGGGCGACATCGGCGTTGAACGACTCCAGCCGCGAGTAGGCCTGTTCGACCCTTTCCAGCGTCGAGTTGAACGAATCGACGAACTGCTCCAGCTCCGGTGGCAGCGGCGACAGACGCAAGCGCCCGGCCCGTAGCGGTGGCGCCAATCGCTGAGCCTCGTGGGACAGTTTGATCAACGGCTTCAAACCAATCCGGGCGACCCAATAACCCAGTGCCGAAGCCATCAGCACACCGACAATCGCCAGCCCGATCAGCGCGATCAACAGGTTGTGCTGAGTCTCATGAAACGTCTCGGTATCGATGCCGATCATGAAGCGCAGCGGCGGGCGCTGATCTTTGGCTGGCAACTCGGTGAGCAACACTTTCAGCGGATAAGGATGGTCGGGCAACTGCAGGTCATGCATGCCCAACGGGCCTTGGGCGAACGCGCGAATCGCCGCATCTGGCTGACCGTATTCGTAACCGGGATCACCACTCACCACCCAGAAACGAATGCGTTTGTCCTCTTCGCCGAGCAGCTTCAACTTGGCGTTTATCTTCAGCCAATGCTCCGGCGTGCCGAAGCGATTGAGTGCCGATTCGAGCACGCTGTAACGCGCATCCAGCTCGGCTTCCGGGAGCAATCCCAGGCCTTTATCGACCTGCTGATACAACGCGCCGCCGATCAATAGAAACACCAGCAGCGCCACCAGCGTGAACATTCCACTGAGGCGCAAGGCAATCGAATTACTGGACACCACGGCTCTCCAGCACATAACCCATGCCGCGAATGGTGTGCAGCAACTTCTCGTCGAACGGCCCGTCGAGCTTGGCGCGCAGACGTTTGATTGCGACTTCGACAACGTTGGCATCGCTGTCGAAATTGATGTCCCAGACCATCTCGGCGATGGCGGTTTTCGAAAGGATTTCACCTTGCCGGCGGGCGAGGACGCTCAACAGGGAGAACTCTTTGGCGGTCAGATCCAGTCGCGTGCCGGCGCGGGTGGCCTTGCGGCTGATCAAATCTATCCACAGGTCGGCGATGCTCACTTGCACCGGTTCATGCCCGCCGCTGCGCCGGGTCAGCGCTTGCAGACGCGCGACCAGTTCGAGGAAGGAAAACGGTTTGCCGAGGTAATCGTCGGCCCCGTCGCGCAGGCCTTTGATGCGGTCTTCGACGCGCTCGCGGGCGGTGAGCATGATCACCGGGGTTTGCTTGCGCGCACGCAACGCGCGCAGCACGCCGAAGCCATCGAGGCCCGGCAACATGACGTCGAGGACGATCACCGCGTAGTCGCTTTCCAGCGCCAGATGCAAGCCTTCAACGCCGTCGCGAGCCAGATCCACGGTGTAACCCTGTTCCGTCAGACCGCGGTGCAGATAGTCCGCGGTTTTTTCCTCGTCTTCGATAATCAGAACGCGCATGACCCTGCCTCAGTCTGTGGTCGCCAACGCCGCTACGGGCGCAGGTTTGGGCCTGTGGAACAGCCGCTCAAGCCACAAGTATATGACTGGAGTGGTAAACAACGTCAGCATCTGGCTGACCAGCAAACCGCCCACCACCGCGATACCCAGCGGCTGGCGCAACTCGGCGCCGGTGCCGTAGCCGAGCATCAGCGGCAGCGCGCCGAGCAGGGCGGCGAGGGTGGTCATGATGATCGGCCGGAACCGCGTGATGCACGCTTCGAAAATCGCATCCTGCGGCGACAGGCCCCGGTGGCGCTGCGCTTCGAGGGCGAAGTCGATCATCAGGATGCCGTTCTTCTTGACGATACCGATCAGCAACACCAGACCGATCAAGGCCATGATCGAAAAATCCTGACCGCAGATCCACAGCATGATCACTGCGCCCAAACCTGCCGCCGGCAGCGTCGAAATGATCGTCAGCGGGTGTACGAAGCTTTCATAAAGCACACCGAGAATGATGTACACCGCCACCAACGCCGCCAGAATCAGCCACGGCTGACTGGCCAGCGAACTCTGGAACGCCTGCGCCGCGCCCTGGAAATTGCCGCTGATGGCGGTGGGCATGCCGATCTCGGCCTTGGCCTGATTGAGCAAAATCACCGCATCACCCAACGCCACGCCGGGCGCGAGGTTGAACGACAGGTTGGCGGCGGGGAACATACCGTCGTGAGCAATCGACAACGGGCCGATGGTCGGCGCATCGAATTTGGCCAGCGCCGACAGCGGCACCATCTCGCCACTCAGCGGCGAGCGCAGGTAGAAATAGTTGAGGCTTTCGGCCTTGCCGCGCTGTTTGGTGTCCAGTTCCAGAATCACGTTGTACTGGTTGACCTGAGTCTGAAATTCATTGATCTGCCGTTGGCCAAAGGCGTCGTACAGCGCCTCGTCAACATCGCTCGCGGTCAGACCGAAACGCGCTGCGGCGCTGCGATCGATGCTGATGTGGGTGATGCTGCCGCCCAGTTGCAGGTCATTGGAAATGTCGCGGAACGCCGGGTTGCTGCGCAGTTTTTCGGTCAGGCGTTGCGTCCACGTGGCGAGGGTCGCGCCGTCGTTGCTCTTCAGTACATATTGGTACTGCGCGCGGCTCGGGCCGGAGCTGAGGTTGATGTCTTGGCCGGCGCGCAGATAGAGGACGATGCCGGGGACTTTCATCAGTTGCGGGCGGATGCGGTCGATGAACTGGCTGGCGCTGACATCGCGGTCGCCACGTTTTTTCAGGGCGATCCAGAAGCGCCCGTTGGCGATGGTCTGGTTACTGCCGGAGACACCCACCGAGTGGGAAAACGCCTGCACGGCCGGATCGGCGGCGACGATTTCGGCCATGGCCAAGTGTTTTTTCACCATGTCGCCGTAGGAAATATCCGCAGCCGCTTCGGTGGTGCCGAGGACAAAACCGGTGTCCTGCACCGGGAAGAAACCTTTCGGGATAAAGATGTAACCACCGATGGCCATCGCCAGCGATAAGCCGAAAACGCCGATCATCAATTTCTGATGGGCGAGGGCGCGGCGCAGACCTCGTTCGTACCAGCCGAGCAAGCGTTCGCTGAAGCCCGGTTTGGCGTGGGCGTGATGCACCGGTTTGCGCATGAACAGCGCCGCCAGCGTCGGCGCCAGGGTCAGCGAGACCACCACGGAAATCATGATGGTCGAGGTCGCGGTCAGGGCAAATTCCTTGAACAGGCGCCCGACCACACCGCCCATGAACAGCAGCGGAATGAATGCCGCCACCAGCGAGAAACTGATCGAGACCACGGTGAAGCCGATCTCGCCGGCGCCTTTGATGGCCGCCTCGCGCATATCATCGCCGGCCTCCAAGTGCCGGTGGATGTTCTCCACCACCACGATCGCATCGTCGACCACAAATCCCACGGCCACCACGATCGCCACCAGCGTCAGGTTGTTCAGGCTGAATCCGAGGATGTACATCAAAGCGAAACTGGCGATCAACGACACACCGAGCACCGCCGACACAATCAGGGTTGCCGACAATTGACGCAGGAACAGCGCCATCACCGCCACCACCAGCATGATCGCGATCAACAGAGTGATTTCCACTTCATGCAGCGAGGCACGAATGGTCTGCGTGCGGTCGATCAGGGTTTTCACTTGCACCGAGGCCGGCAGCATTGCTTCGAGGCCGGGCAGGGCGGCTTGAATGCGGTCGACGGTTTCGACGATGTTCGCGCCGGGCTGGCGCGAGATCACCAGGTTCACCCCGGGTTGATCACCGGCCCACGCTTGCACGTAGGCATCTTCCGAACCATTGACGACTTTGGCGACATCGCGCAGGTGAACCGGGGCGCCGTCCTTGTAGGAAACGATCAGTTGGCTGTAGTCCTCGGGGTGGAACAACTGGTCGTTGGTCGACAGCGTCGAGATGCTCGATTCGCCGTACAGCGCACCTTTGGCCAGGTTGAGGCTGGTCTGTTGAATGGCCAGACGAATGTCGGCAAGGGTCAGGCCGATCGCCGCCAGTTTGTCCGCCGAGGCTTGCACGCGGATCGCCGGACGTTGCTGACCGGTGATGTTGATTTGGCCTACGCCGTCGATCTGACTGATCTGACGCGAGAGCAGGGTTTCCACCAGATCGCTGAGTTCGGTGCCGGGCATTTGCGTCGAGCTGACGCTGAGGATCAACACCGGGCTGTCGGCCGGGTTGACCTTCTTCCAGGTCGGCAGCGTCGGCATGTCCTTGGGCAGTTTGCCGGCAGCGGTGTTGATCGCCGCCTGGACTTCCTGGGCGGCGGTGTCGATGCTTTTATCGAGGGTGAATTGCAGGGTCAACAGGCTTGAGCCCAAGGCACTGCTGGAAGTCATCTGGGTCATGCCGGGGATGGCGCTGAATTGCACCTCCAGCGGCGTGGCCACGGATGAGGCCATGGTGTCGGGGCTGGCGCCGGGCAACTGCGCGGAGACCTGAATCGTCGGAAATTCCGCTTCCGGCAGTGGGGCAATTGGCAAACGCGGGAAGGCAATTGCGCCGACCAGTACCAAGGCAATGGTCAGCAGAATTGTCGCCACCGGATGATCAATGCACCACGTGGAGACGCCTTTGTGCGCCTTCATGGTTTCGGCTCCGCTTGCACCACCTGCGCCGGCTCAGTCATGACTTGCACGGTCGAGCCGGGTTTGAGCCGCGACTGGCCGTCAGTGACCAGCACGTCACCGGCCTTCACACCTTTGATAATGTCTTCGCCACTGCCTTGGTAAACCATTTGTACTTGCACGGCTTCGACTTTGTCGCCATTCACCCGGTAGACGAAGTGTTGGTCGAGACCGCGTTGTACGACAGTAGGTGGGACGACCAGTGCATCTTTGTCGAGGGCTGTCTGAATTTTTACCGTGACCAGCAGGCCGGGCCAGAGCTTTTGGCTGGCGTTGTCGAATTCTGCCTTGGCGCGGATGGTGCCGGTGTTGGCGTTGATCTGGTTGTCGATCAGGGTCAGGTGACCTTCGCCGAGCAGGTTGCCGGTTTCGCCATCGGTGTCGGCGCCGATGTAGGCCTTGACCGGTGCGCGTTGCGGGTCGTTGATCAGGCCTTGCAGGGTCGGCAGCATTTGCTGGGGCAGGGAGAATTCGACGGCGATCGGGTCGATCTGGGTGACGGTGAACAGGCCGGCGGTGTCGGTCATGCGCAGGAAGTTGCCTTCGTCGACCGTGCGAATACCGACGCGCCCGGTGACCGGGGAGCGGATTTGTGTGTAGGAAAGTTGTACCTGCGCCGCATCAATCGAAGCCTGGTTGCCTTGGGCGGTGGCTTTCAGTTGGTTGACCAGGGCTTGTTGTTGGTCGTAGGTCTGTTTCGAGATGCCGTCGTCGACGGTGAGCAGTTTGTAGCGTTTGAGGTTGACCAGGGCGACTTGCAGTTGCGCCTGGCTTTCGCCCAGTTGCGCGCGGGCCTGGTCGAGGCTGGCGCGGATGGAGCGGTCGTCGATGGTGGCCAGCAGGTCGCCTGCTTTGACGAGTTGGCCTTCTTTGACGAGGATTTTGGTGAGAATGCCGTCGATCTGGGGGCGCACGACGACGCTGTGTAATGAGAGGACGGAGCCGATGCCGCTGGTGTAGCGGGGGACGTCTTTTTCGCTGACCGCGATGACTCGCACGGGGATGGCGGTGGGGGTGGCGAGTTTGGTCGGGGCGGGTTTCATTGCCCACCATGTACCTACGGCGGCTAGGACGATCACTAGGGCTAGCAGGGCTTTGTTCTTTTGGATTCGCATGCGGGGTGGGCGCCGGACGGATTTTGGGCAGGGTTAGGGTCTTTATAAACTTGTTTGGGGGTCAGGAGGGTGACGGCTGGCTGTCAGCGCTGTCAGTTTCGTTGTGTACATATCCGTTGCTGCGGTAACGGCGGCTTAGGGTTCCGACCTGACGGCGGGTCACTTTTGACAAACGCCTCAAAAGTAACCAAAAACGCTTGCTCCTGCGTGCGGCCCGCTCGCTGGGGCTCGGGGTTCCTTCGCTGCGGGA